>JBJTXX010000177.1:0-1015 GCA_046082485.1 Actinomycetota bacterium | reverse complement strand
GGCGCTCGAAGCCCTCGAGGTGGAAGTGCCACAGCCGGTTGGCCATGGGGCGCGCGACACGCCGCAGTCGAGACTGCGCCTTTCCCGCGCCCTGCGCCTTCACGTGACCCACACCCCCGGCGACATGGCCGGATCATAGCCGTCGTGCGGCTGAGGTCAGAGTTGTACTCCGAGAAGAGCCGCTGCGTCATGGACACCGAAACCCGCCGCTGCCGCCGCATCGATCGCGGCAATCGCGGCCGGGGTGTCGAGATCGTCGTCGAGCGCCACGCGCACCTCGTCGACCACACCGCTCTCGCCGTGACCACCCCTCTGCCAGTGTTCGAGTCGGGCAGCATTCCGGGGCATCAGCGTGTCGTCCCACTCCCACTCCCGCCGGTAGTGATGCTCGATGATCGCCATGCGGATGGCACGAGGGTCCCAGGTGCGTCGGAGGGCATCGACGAACACGAGGTTGCCGAGGCTCTTCGACATCTTGTGACCGTCCATGTAGACCATCGCGACGTGCATCCAGTGCCGCACGAACGGTTCGCCCGTTGCGGCCTCGCTCTGCGCACGCTCGCACTCGTGATGCGGGAAGATCAGGTCGCTGCCACCGCCGTGGAGGTCGATCGTGGTGCCCAGTTCGCGCAGCGCCAGCGCGCTGCACTCGATGTGCCAGCCGGGCCGGCCCGGGCCCCACATGGTGTCCCAACTCGGTTCATCGGGCTCGCTGGGGTGCCACAGCACGAAGTCGAGCGGGTGGCGTTTGTTGGGGTCGTCGGGACGGCCGCCACGCTCGCGGGCGATGGCGATCATCTCCGCCTCGGAGAGGTGGCTGATGGAACCGAAGTCGGGAAAGCGTGAAACGTCGAAGTAGACGCTGCCGCCTGCCTCGTAGGCATATCCCCTGTCGAGCACCATGCCGATGAAACCGCGGATGTCGGGGATCGCCGAGGAGGCACGAGGCGTGCTGTGCACCGGCAGGGCACCCAGGGCCTCCATGTCCCGTTCGAAACGGGCCTCTTCTCCCGCT
>JBJTXX010000176.1:0-4129 GCA_046082485.1 Actinomycetota bacterium | reverse complement strand
GTCGGTCTCGGGCTGATCGCCGGCTCGGGCTTCCTCACCGGACTGCTGGGCATGCTGCTGCTGGCGCCACTCGCCGACCGCGGCCACGCGAAGACGCTCATGGTCGCCGGGCTCGTGGTGGCCTTCGTGGGCAGCGTGTTCTTCGCGTTCGCACCGTCGCTGCCCTGGCTGGTCGCGGCGCGTTGCGTGGTGGGCCTCTCCAACAGCCTGTTCACGCCCGCCAGTCGGGCCGTGCTCATCGGCATGAGCGGCGACGACGTGGCCCGACGGCTCGGCACGCTCAGCGGCGTGGAACTTGCCGGCTTCGTGTCGGGCCCGGTGATCGGCGGCCTGCTCATCGGCCCGTTCGGCCTCGCCGTCCCCTTCCTCGTCACCGGCTCGTTCGCCCTCGCCGGAGCCGTGATGCTGTGGTTCCAGCACGTGCCCGAACCGCCAATGGCCACCAGCAACCGTCTGGCGTTCGACCTGCTGCGCCTGCCACGCATCCGGGTCGGGGTGCTGATGACGGTGGCGCTGTTCGCCCCGGTCGGCTTCTACGACGCGGTGCTCGACCGGTTCATGACCGACCTCGGGGCCAGCAACCAGCTGATCAGCCTGGCCTTCGTCACCTACGGCGTTCCCTTCGTCCTGCTCGCCTCGAAGGGTGGCGCCCTGGCCGATCGTTTCGGCCCGCTGCGCGTAACCGTGATCTCGGCGATTGCGGTGTCGCCACTCGTCGCCGCCTACGGCTTCATCGGCGCGCCCGCGCTCATCGTCGGCCTCAGCGCCGTCGAGGGCATCGTGAACTCCGCAGGGGTGCCGGCCGCCACGGCCCTCGTGGCCGGCGCTGCGCCGGAGGGGCGGGCCGCCGCAGCACAGGGGCTGAGCGGCGCCGCCAGCATCCTGTGCGGTGCGCTGACCGCCTATTCGGCGGGCTGGTTCTACGAGGCAGCCGGGGCGAAGGCGATGTTCGGCTTCGCCGGCGGCGCAGTGTTGTTGCTGACGGCGGCGGCGCTGCTGCAACGCCGCCGGGCGTTGGTCAGCTGAGGCGCTCGATCACCATCGCCATGCCCTGGCCGCCGCCCACGCACATGCTCTCGACGCCGTAGGTCTTGTCCTCCCACTGCAGGCCGTTGATGAGCGTGGTCATGATGCGGGCACCGGTCATGCCGAAGGGGTGACCAAGGGCGATGGCGCCACCGTGGACGTTCATCTGCGTGTCGAGGTCGATGCCGAGGTGCTTCGCCGAGCCGATCACCTGGCAGGCGAAGGCCTCGTTGATCTCCACGAGGTCGATCTGGTCGATGGTCATGTTCGCCCGGCCCAGCGCCTGACGGATGGCCTCGATCGGGCCGAGGCCCATGATCTCGGGGTTCAGGCCCGACACGCCACTGGAGATGATGCGGGCGAGCGGGGTGAGGCCCAACTGCTTGGCCTTCGTGTCGCTCATCACCATCACGGCCGCGGCGCCGTCGTTCAGCGGGCAGGCGTTTCCGGCGGTGACGGTGCCATCGGGGCGGAACGCTGGCTTCAGCTGGCTGACGCCCTCGTAGGTGGTGCCCGGGCGGGGGCCGTCGTCGGTGCTCACCACGGTGCCGTCGGCGAGGGTGATGGGGGTGATCTCACGGGCGAAGAACCCGTTCTCGACGTGCGCGCACGCCAGGTTCTGGCTGCGCACGCCGAAGCGGTCCATCTCCTCACGGGTGATGCCCTCGGCCTCCACCACGTTCTCGGCGGTCTGGCCCATGGCGATGTACATGTCGGGCAGGCCGGTCGGCGGGGTCCACTTGCCCTGGCCGCCCTGGGCACGGGCCTTCGTGCGCTCGCCCGGCTCCTTGAAGATCGGGTTCGGCGCGCTGTCGCTGGCGCCGAACATGTAGCGGCTGACGGTCTCGACGCCGCCGGCGATGAAGCAGTCGCCTTCGCCGGCCTTGATCGCGTGGAAGGCCATGCGGATCGTCTGCAGACTCGACGAGCAGTAACGGTTCACCGTCACGCCGGGGACATCACCGAGGCCGGCGAGCGTCGAGATGACACGGGCGATGTTGAAGCCGCCCTCGCCGGCCGGCTGGCCGATTCCCCACATCACGTCGGCCACGTCGGCGCCGCCGACCTGAGGCACCTTCTCCATCAGTGCCTTCACGATCTGTGCGCTCATGTCGTCGGGGCGCATGCTCACCAGCGAGCCCTTGTTGGCGCGGCCGATGGGGCTGCGCGCGGTTGCGACGATCACTGCTTCGGTCATGGGACTCCCCCTCTGTCTGGCGCTACGCGCAGGTTAGACGGCGCGCACCACGCGGAACGCCTCGGCGCACGCTCCGACCGGCAGGCCGAAGGCTGCGGCGGTGTGGCGCACCCAGCCGCGCACGCGTTCCTCGGCACCGGCGGGATCGGGCAACTGGCTGGCGTGGCACATGAGGGCACTGATCTTGGCCTCGACGTGGTCGGTGATGTCGAACGGGTCGGTCGGCGTGTGGTGGCCCAGCAGCCAGACCTCCTCCACCGTCCACGGTTCGAGGCCGGCCTCGAGCAGTTCCGGGAACGCGAACGGATTCCGCGAGTCGGGGTAGACCGCCGCGAGCGCTGCTTCGCCCGCCGCGAGGTGGTCGGGGTGGCTGGCGAAGATGCGGTCGAGGTTCCGCTCGGGCGACTGGCTGATCACCAGACGAGGCCGTACCTGCCGGATCACCCGGCTGATGTCGCGACGCAGTTCCAGCGTGGCCTGCAGTCGTCCGTCACCGTGACCGAGGAACACGAGGTCGTCGACCCCCACCACGTGGGCGGCCGCGATCTGTTCCTTCCTGCGCAACGCCGCAACCTCCGCCCGGGTGACGGTGCGGTCGTCACCGCCCGCGTCTCCGTCGGTGACGAGGCAGTACGTGACGTTCACCCCGGCGGAGGTCAGCGCGGCGATCGTTCCCGCCGCACCGAAGTCGACATCGTCGGGGTGAGCGGTCACCACGAGGGCACGTTCGATCGCGGATCGCTGCAGCACGACACGAAGCCTATGGCGGGGTTACGCTCCGCCGATGCACTACGCGGACGTTGCCCTCGGTTCCTTCCACATGTCGGACCCGGAGTTCTGGTTGGCCCCACGGGACATCCGCGAAGGCGCCTTCCGCACGCTGCGCAACGAGCAGCCGGTGAGCTGGTGGGACGAATGGGAGTTCCCGGGCTCGCCTCTGCCCAAGGGCCCCGGCTACTGGTCGCTCACCCGCCACGAGGACATCTGGCACGTCAGCCGCAACCCCGAACTGTTCTGCAGCGGCCGCGGCGTGAACATCGGCGACATGCCCCAGGAGATCGCCGAGTTCTTCGGCTCGATGATCAGCATGGATGACCCCCGCCACTTCCGCCTTCGCTCGATCGTGTCGCGCGGCTTCACGCCGAAGGAGATCGCCCGGGTCGAGGAGTACGTGAAGCTGAAGGCGACCGCCGTGGTCGACCGCATGCTCGAGCGCTTCCCCGACCGCGAGTGCGACTTCGTCCACGAGGTGGCGGCCCTGCTGCCGCTGCAGATCATCTGCGAGATGATGGGCATCCCGCCGGAGGACGAGGAGCAGATCTTCAACTGGACGAACATCATCCTCGGCGTGGGCGACCCCGAGTTCGCCTCCACGTTCGAGGAGCTCATCGCTGCCGGCATGGGCATCTTCCAGTACGCCCAGGCCCTCGGCGAGGACCGCCTTGCGCACCCGCGCGAGGACCTCACCTCGGTGATGATGCACGCCGAGGTCGATGGCGAGCGATTGTCCGCCCAGGAGTTCGGCTCGTTCTTCATCCTCCTCGTGGTGGCCGGCAACGAGACCACCCGCAACGCCATCAGCCACGGCATGCAGCTGCTCACCCAGCACCCCGAACAGCGCCAGCTGTGGTGGGACAACTGGGACACCCACACCCGCACCGCCGTCGACGAGATCGTGCGCTACTCCACCCCGGTCATCCACTTCCGTCGCACTGCGACCGAGGACACCGTGGTGGGTGGCCAGAAGATCGAGGCCGGCCAGAAGCTGGTGATGTGGTACTGCTCGGCGAACCGCGACGAGGCCGTGTTCGAGGAGCCCGACCGCTTCGACCTCGCGCGCGAGCGCCCGCGCCACATGGGCTACGGCTGGGGCGCGCACCACTGCCTCGGCGCCGCGCTCGCGCG
>JBJTXX010000175.1:0-1505 GCA_046082485.1 Actinomycetota bacterium | reverse complement strand
CCGCGGCAGTACCTTCGACTTCCGCCTGGGTGCCCGCGAGGTGATCGAGGGCTGGGACCAAGGTGTCAAGGGGATGAAGGTCGGCGGACGCCGACGGCTGACGATCCCGCCGCACATGGGCTACGGCGACCGTGGTGCGGGCGGTGCGATCAAGGGCGGCGAGACGCTCGTCTTCGTCGTCGACCTCGTTGCCGTTCGCTGATCACTGCTGCGGATAGCGCTCGACGACGACAGTCCCGGCGGCCAGGTCGTGAAGACCGCGCAAGTTCACAACGATCGGCCCATACACGAGGAGCGCGGCGAGGCCGATGAGGTCGCCGTGCAGGTGTCCGAACAGGGCACCGAGCAGCGGGGCCGCGGCCACCAGCCAGCGCCGGAGCACCGAGGTGGGGGAGGGCAGCCGCAGTGTCGTGCGGTCGATCACCCGCACTCCGAGGCACAGCTTGCCGATCGTCCAGCCACCGACCAGCATCGGCATTGCGGTGCAGAGCAGGTGCACCAGCGCGAGAGCCCACGGCGAGGAGCCCGCCCAGGCCGACAGGATGATCGGGCCACCCACGACCGCTTCGTCGATCAGGCCGGCAGAGAGGCGCCGCCACCGGGTGGCCTCGTGGCGGCCGTCTCCCATCGGGCCCCGTGGGGGCTTCACGAGTGGCTGTCTGCCAGTGGGCTCGAAGCCGTCAGCCTCGTCCGTGTCGGGAGCAAGCCCGCGGGCCCACAGCACGGCGGCGCGAACGTCGGCCTCGTCGCTCATCGCGGCGACTACCTCGCCACGAACGATGGCGAAACGGGTGCCTCCGGTGCCCAGCACGGTGCGCAGCAGTTGCAGTTCGGCAGGGGAGAGGTGCAGCACGGGCACTCGACAGTACGAACCTGCCGACGGCATCGCAGCGTCGCCGTTCACGGCTGCACGTAGCGGCGCACCCCGACGACTCGCACGAAGGGGATGTTGCTGGAACGGACCACGTCGCCGGTGCGAGGGGCGTGGATCCACGTCTTCGGCCCGGTCGCGATACCGACGTGGCCGATGATGCCGGAGCCAACCGATGTCTCGAGGAAGACGAGGTCGCCCGCCTTGATCGGCTCGGTCGTCCAGTCGATGATCGTGCCCAGTGCCATCTGCTGGCCGCTCTGGTGGGGCAGACGCACACGGATCGATGCGTAGACGACCATCGTGAGACCAGAGCAGTCGTACGAGTCCGGGCCCGCCGTGTAGGCCTTGTACGGCTTGCCGAGTTGGGCGACGGCGAAGTCGATCATCGTCTTGACCTGGGGTGACAGCCCGTCCGTCGACGGCACCGGCACCATCGGGGCCGGCGGCAGCGAGGCCACCGGAAGGGTGGTCGAAGGAGTCGTGCCAGGTGCGGTGGTCGTGGGGGGCACGGTGGTGGTGGGGGCGGCCGGCTTGGGAGTTGCGGGGGCTGCGGGCATGACGCCACCGGCGGGAACGTTGAGTCGCATTCCCGGCCAGATCACGCTCTGGAGGGTGATCCGGTTCGCGGCGA
>JBJTXX010000174.1:0-2024 GCA_046082485.1 Actinomycetota bacterium | reverse complement strand
GCCCGGGCGAGCGACTTGGGGCCCATGGCCGAGGCGAGCAGGGGCGGACCGCCCGCCTGCACGGGTGCAGGCCCCACGGCGTTGCCGTCGGCGGCCGGGCCGCCGGCCCACAGCGCCCGCACCCCGGCCACGGCGGTGTCGAGGCGACCGTGTCGCCCTGCGTCGGGAACCTCCAGTGCCGCGTAGTCCTGCCCACGGCCACCGACGCCCACGGCCACGTCGAAGCGGCCGTCGGAGAGCACGTCGATGGTGGCGAGTTGCTCGGCCACCATCGCGGCGCGGTGCCAGGGCAACACCACCACGTTGGCCATCACCCGCACGCGGCGGGTGAGTACGGCCGCTGCCGCGCACGCGGTGAGACCCTCGAGGTTGTGGAACGTGATGCGCTCGCCGGCCGACACGCTCGAGAACGGACCCTCGTCGATGGCTGCGCACCATTCGCGCACCCGGCCTCCGTCGAGACCGGTGGCCATCTGCGGCAATGCGACTCCGACGTCGATCATGTCAGCGCACCGTGGGGGTGATGCGTCGCCCACTCGCGAACATGGCCTGTCCCTCGGCCATCGCCTCGGGTGTGTTGCCGAGCGTCACGAGGTGCGGCGCCATGGCGAGCGCCTGTGCCCGCGCCATCTGCCGGGCGGCCCACAGCGACCGCAGCGTGCCCTCCACCGCCGCGGCTGGCTGCGAGGCGATGGCGTGGGCGATGCGGCCGGCGGTGGCCCGCAGGTCGGCCATGGGCACCACGTCTTGCACGAAGCCGATCTGGTGGGCCCGGGCGGCCGACATGCGCTCGTGGTTGCCCATGAGCGCGAGGCGGCACAGTTCACCCCACGGCAACTGTCCGTAGAGCAGGATCGGCTCGAAGCTCGCGGCCATGCCGTAGGTGGTGTGCGGGTCGAAGAACGTCGCGTGGTCGGCAGCCACGATGGTCTCGACCTCACCGAGCAGGTAGAAGGCGCCACCGCAGGCAAGACCGTTGACGGCGGCCACCACGGGCTTCCACAGGTCGGCCGTCTTCGGGCCGAGCAACATGCCGGGGTCGTCGATCATGAACGGGCTCGACGGCTGCGGCACCGACCAGTTGCGGTCGATGCCCGTGCAGAAGGCGGCGTCGCCCGCACCGGTGAGCACGATGGCGCGGATGGAGTCGTCGTACCGCAGCTGCCGCCACAGCCCCTGCAGTTCGCGCACCAGCACCTCGTCGAACGAGTTGTGCCGGTGTGGACGATTCAGTGTGACCCAGGCAACGGGCCCGTCGGCCTCGTAGGCGATCGTCTCGAACTCCACCTCAGCAGCCCTCCAACAAAATCTGACACGGCGTCAGAAACCTTAGTAACATCACCTTATGCGCGATCTGCCCAAGATCATTTCCGTCGACGACCACGTGCTCGAGCCCGCCACGGTGTGGACCGACCGTCTGCCGTCGAAGTACCACCACATCGGCCCCCGCATCATGCGTGCACCGGTCAAGACCCTCGAGTTCATCGGCGGCAAGTTCACCGCCGTGCCGGGCGACCCCGGCGACCCGGGCGAGCAGGTCGACTGGTGGTGCTACGAAGACCTCCGTCGTCCGTTGCTTCGCCTCGACACCGCCGTCGGCTACGACCGCGACGACGTGACGCTGAAGGCCATCACGTACAACGACATGCGTCCCGGTTCGTTCAGCCTCAAGGAGCGCCTGGACGACATGGACATCAACCATGTCGAGGCGTCGCTCTGCTTCCCCACGTTCCCCCGCTTCTGCGGGCAGACCTTCACCGAGGCCTCCGACAAGGAACTCGCTCTGCTCTGCGTGAAGGCCTACAACGACTGGATGGTCGAAGAGTGGTGCGGCCCGTCGAACGGTCGTCTCATCCCGCTCATCATCGTGCCGCTGTGGGATCCGCAGCTCGCCGCTGCCGAAGTCCGCCGCAACGCCGAGCGCGGCGTGCACGCCGTGTGCTTCAGCGAGATCCCGCCCAACCTCGGTCTGCCGAGCATCCACGACAAGGACGGGTACTGGCTGCCGTTCTTCGAGGCATGCA
>JBJTXX010000173.1:0-5122 GCA_046082485.1 Actinomycetota bacterium | reverse complement strand
GTGTGGACGCAGTTCTTCGACCGTCGCGACCGTGTCTCGCGGGACCGCATCATCGTGCACTACTCGCCGCTGGTGAAGTTCGTCGCCGGCCGCGTGGGCGCCGGCCTTCCCAGCAGCGTCGACTCGGCCGACCTCGTGAGTGCCGGGGTCTTACCTCATGGATGCCGTCGACCGCTTCGATCCCGAGCGTGGCGTGAAGTTCGAGACGTTCGCCGTGCCCCGCATCCGCGGTGCGATCGTCGACGGATTGCGCGCGCTCGAATGGGTGCCGCGCTCGGTCCGCAGCAGGGCCCGCGAAGTCGAGGCTGCGTTCACCGAGTTGGAGGGTCGCCTCGGCAGGTCTCCCACCGAGGACGAGATCGCCGCGCACCTGCACCTCAGCAAGCCCGAGTTCCAGAAGTGGCTGTCGTCGATCTCGTCCACCACGGTCGGTCCGCTCGACCGGGCTCTGGTGGCCGGCGCCGAGCCCCGGGCCCTGTCGGGTGCCATGCCCGACCTGCCCGCCGCGGTGGTGGAGGAGGACGAAGTGCGGCGCCTCGTCAAGGACGAGGTGAAGCGCCTGCCGGACCGCGAGCGCATGGTGATGTCGCTGTACTACGACGAGGGCCTCACGCTCGCGGAGATCGGTTCGGTGCTCGGTGTCACCGAGAGCCGCGTCTCGCAGATCCACACCAAGGCGGTGCTGCACCTGCGCTCGCGCCTTTCCGCCAACGGCGTGATCTGACCCCTCCGGGCGGGGTCAGATGATCCCGGCACTGGTCGCCGCTCTGGCGATGTGTTTGCTGCCGCCGGTCGACGCGCCCGTCAGTCGGCCGTTCGAGGCTCCGGCGTGCCAGTGGTGCGCCGGTCACCGGGGCATCGAGTTCGCCACCGGGCCCGGCACACCGGTGCGGGCCGCCGCGGCCGGCACGGTGACCTTCGCGGGGGTCGTGGCGGGGGAGCGGTACGTGGTGGTGCAGCACGCGGACGGCATTCGGGCCACCTATGGCGGTCTGGCCCCTCCGACCGCGGCACAGGGGCAGCGGGTGGCACGGGGTGCCTTCGTCGGGCGCACCGCGGGTCCGCTGCATTTCGGCCTCCGGAGCGGCGAGACCTACCTCGACCCAGCCGGGCGACTGCCGGTTCGGGTCGGTCGGCCGCGACTGGTGCCCGTGAACGGGGTGGGCCGTCGGCCGGGTGGTTCCTCGGTGTCGACCTGCACGGCGGAGGTGCGGGGGCGGGGTTCGCCCCGATAGCATCCCCGGTCGGTTTGCCGTCCGGGCAGGCCGCACATCCCTACGCACCTGCCCTCCTGCGGTCGCCTCGGCGCCCGGGCCGGTGCACCACCAACCGCAGGAGAGGAGCAATCACCATGGCTGTCGTCACGATGCGCCAGATGCTGGAAGCCGGGGTCCACTTCGGTCACCAGACCCGCCGCTGGAACCCGAAGATGAAGCGGTTCATCTTCGGTGAGCGCGGTGGTATCTACATCATCGACCTCGAGCAGACGCTGCAGCGCGCCGAGGCGAGTTACAAGTTCGTCCGAGATCTGGCGTCCAAGGGCGGCAGCGTGCTGTTCGTCGGCACCAAGAAGCAGGCCCAGGACCCAGTTCGAACGTATGCCGACAAGTGCGGCATGCCCTACGTGAACGAGCGTTGGCTCGGCGGAATGCTGACCAACTTCGAGACGATCGCCAAGCGCGTCGCGAAGATGCAGGAATACGAGCGCATGCGCGCCGCCGGCGAGTTCGAGGCGATGCCGAAGAAGGAAGCCCTGCTGCTCACCCGCGAGCTCGAGAAGTTGCAGAAGAACCTCGGTGGCATCCGCAGCATGACCAAGCGGCCCGACGCCATCTTCGTGCTCGACACCAAGAAGGAGCACATCGGTGTGACCGAGGCCAACAAGCTCGGCATCCCGGTCATCGCCGTGGTCGACACCAACGTCGACCCCGACGTGGTGCAGTTCCCGATCCCCGGCAACGACGACGCCATCCGCGCCAACGCGCTGATGTGCCACGTGATCGCCGAGGCCGTGCTCGAGGGCCGCTACATCTCCGACAAGCGCAACCCGCAGGAGGCCGCCGCCCCGCAGCGCACCGCCGAGGACGAAGCCGCCTTCGCCGAGGCGCAGTCCGAGGCCCGCCGTCAGGCCGCCGCCGCGCAGGCCGAGCGCGATGCCCGCGTCGCTGCAGCCCGTGCCGAAGCAGCCCCCACCGTCGAGTCCACCGAACCCACCGCTGAGGGCTGATCCAAGATGGCATTCACCGCGAAAGACGTGCAGGCACTCCGTCAGGCGACGGGCGCCGGGATGATGGACGCCAAGAAGGCCCTCGAGGCCAACGAAGGCGACATGGAGGCTGCGAAGCAGTGGCTCCGCGAGAAGGGTCTGGCGGCCAGCGCCAAGCGTGACGACCGTGAGAACACCCAGGGCGTGGTGGCCCTGGTGATCGACGGGAATGTCGGTGCGATGGTGAAACTGAAGAGCGAGACCGACTTCGTGGCCGGCAGCGATGCCTTCAAGGCCGAGGCCGATGCGCTGGCAGCGATGGTGGCCGCCAAGGGCGAGGCCGCCGTTGCCGAGCGCGCCGCCATCCTCGACGACCTGAAGATCACGCTCAAGGAGAAGATCGAACTCGGCGAGGTCGTGCGCATCGAGGCCGCCCCCGGCAACGTGATCGACAGCTACCTGCACATGCAGGGCGGTCGTGGCGTGAACGGCGTGCTGGTCGAGATGAGCGGCGCGAGCCAGGAACTGGCCCACGACGTGGCCGTGCACATCGGCTTCGCCCGCCCCAAGTACCTCAGCCGCGACGAAGTGCCGGCCGAAGTCGTCGAGCACGAGCGCGCCACCCTCGAGGTGTTGAGCCGCAACGAGGGCAAGCCCGAGGCGGCGCTGCCGAAGATCGTGGAGGGCCGCATCAACGGCTTCTTCAAGGACGTTGCCCTGCTCGAGCAGCCCTACGCCAAGGACGACAAGCAGTCGGTGAAGCAGTTCATCGGCGGCGCGTCGATCGTGCGCTACGCACAGGTGGAGATCGGCTGAGCCGGTCCCATCGGCCATAATGACCCGCATGACATCACCCAGATGGAAGCGGATCGTCTTCAAGCCATCGGGTGAGGCCCTGGCCGGGCCCTCGGGGCAGGGCCTCGACGGTGACACTCTCGATGCCACAGCGCAGGAGATCATCGCGGTGCGCGAGATGGGCGTCGACGTGGCCGTCGTCGTCGGCGGCGGCAACTTCTGGCGCGGCCGACAGGGCGCACTCAGCGGCATGGACGCGACCCAGAGCGACCACATCGGAATGTTGGGCACCGTGATGAACGCGCTCGCCCTGCAGGATGCGCTGGAGCGCGCCGGTCAGACCACCCGGGTGCAGAGCGCCATCGAGATGCCACGCATCGCGGAGCCGTACATCCGCCGTCGGGCGATGCGCCATCTCGAGAAGGGGCGCGTGGTCATCTTCGCCGCTGGCACCGGCAACCCGTTCTTCACCACCGACACCGCCGCTGCACTCCGCGCCGCGGAGATCGACGCCGAGGCGTTGCTGAAGGGCACGCATTCCGGTGTCGACGGCGTGTACGACGCCGACCCCCGTCTGGTGCCGGACGCGAAGAAGTACGACGAGGTCAGCTACCTCGAGGTGATGACCAAGAACCTGAAGGTGATGGATGCCACCGCCATCGCCTTCTGCCGCGACAACAACATCCCCATCGTGGTGTTCGACATGTCGTCGGAAGGGTCGTTGCAGGCAATCCTGCGGGGCGATCCGGTCGGCACCATCGTCCACGACGCGTAGTACGGGTCGGTACGCTGGAGCCCGTGACGGACGAAACGATTCTCGAGGCCATCGAGAAGATGGAGAAGGCAGTCGAGCACGTGCAGGGACAGTTCACCACGGTCCGCACGGGCCGGGCGACGCCTGCACTGGTCGAGAAGCTGCTGGTCGAGTACTACGGCGCCCCGGTGCCGTTGCAGCAGCTGGCTGGCTTCCAGGTGCCCGAGGCTCGGCAGTTGGTCGTGAAGCCGCACGACCGTGGCGCGCTGGCCGCGATCGAGAAGGCCATCCGCGACAGCGATCTCGGGGTGAACCCCAGCAACGACGGCGTGGTGATCCGCCTGAACTTCCCGCCGCTCACCGAGGAGCGCCGCAAGGAGTACGTGAAGGTGGTGAAGCACATGGCCGAGGACGGACGTGTGGCTGTGCGCAACATCCGCCGCGATGCCCGCAAGCAACTCGAGGCCGCGGAGAAGGCGGGCGAGATCTCGGCCAACGAACTCGAGCGCTCCGAGAAGGAGATGGACAAGATCACCCACGACCACGTGGAGCACATCGACCGGGCGCTCGGACGCAAGGAACAGGAACTGCTCGAGGTGTGAGCCCCGGCGCCCCACGGGGTGCCACGATGTAGGCAGGAAGGTGAGGTAGAGATGACCGACGACCAATGGCGCAGGCGGCGCGACGACGAGGACGACTTCGGCCCGCCGCTGTTCGGCGACTCCGACAGCGGCTCCGAATCGGGCGCAGAGGGCCTTTCGTTCGGCGACGGCGACACCGGGCCTCTGCCGCACTGGACGCAGCCGCCCACCGGCGAGATCCCGAGCGTGCTCACCCCGCGGCCCGCCGATGACGACGACGACCTCGACGTGTGGTCATCGTTCTCCGGGTCGGGGCCCATCCCGCGCTCGGACGACACCGACTCGACCGATGGCTCGGGTGGCCTCGACGAAATCGGCGACCTCGCCCCGGTGTTCGAGGAGGACGAGCAGTTCTTCGACGACAGCGACGCGACGATGCGGGACGATTCCGCTCCGGTGCGCCGCGAGCCCGGCCGCATCACCATCGGCACCGACCCGACCGACGGGCAGGCCACACGCCCCGCCGGGCCGACGCGTCGCCCGAGGGCCGGCACGCCACCGAAGGGCGCAGGCGCTCGTGGCCGCACCACGGCACGCCAGACCCCCGTGCGCAACGGAGGTCGCGCCACCGGCGGCACCTCGGGGCGAGACATGTCCACTGCGGTGGCGGTCGGCCTCGGCATCGCCGTGGTGTTCCTGGGCGCACTGCGTTGGCGGCCGTGGGCTGCTGCCGTGGTCGTGGTGCTCGTGCTGGGCCTTGCCGCCGTGGAGTACTTCGACAAGGTG
>JBJTXX010000172.1:0-2516 GCA_046082485.1 Actinomycetota bacterium | reverse complement strand
CCACGCCGTGCACGTGCCCGCTCCCGAGAGCGTCGACGGCGACTGCGGCGACGAGCGAGGAGTCGATCCCGCCCGACAGTCCGATGACCACATCGGTGAAGCCGTTCTTGCGCACGTAGTCGCGGGTGCCCAGCACCAGCGCCTCGTACAGCTCCGCATCGGGGGACGGCAGTGGCGCCATCCGCACGGGCGCCGGCGATTCGTGGGGCACCGGCTGCTCGCTGACCACCACCACCTGCATCTGGTCGTCGGTCTGGCGGCCGCGTGGGTCGAGCAGGCGCTTGCGGTACACGGAGTCGATCACCACGTCGGTGATCAGCAGTTCCTCCGCGAACATCGCGGCACGAGCCACGAGGTTGCCGTCGGCGTCGAACACCATGCTGCCGCCGTCGAAGACCAGTTCGTCCTGACCGCACACCTGGTTCACGTAGGCGAGTGCGCAGCTGGCGTCAGCCGCCCGCGTGGCCAGCATCCGCTCGCGGGTGCCCATCTTCCCGGCGTGGTACGGCGAGCCGTTGATGTTGATGTTGAGTTCCGCGCCACCGGCCGCCTGCTCGGCCAGCGGGCCGGTGGGGCTCCAGACGTCCTCGCAGATGCTGACACCCACCTTCACCCCACCGATGACGTACAGCTCGTACGGGTCGCTGGCGTCGCCGGGCGTGAAGTAGCGGGCCTCGTCGAACACCGCGTAGTTGGGTAGCAGGCGCTTGCGGTAGGTGCCCATCACCCGCCCGCCGGCGCACACCGCGGCGGCGTTGTAGATGTCCCTGTCCGCCGCCACGTAACCCACCACGGCGGCGCAGCGGCCCGTGCGTGCGGCCACCTGCTCGAGCGCCGCGAGGTTGTCGGCCACGAAGCCGGGCTTCAGCACGAGGTCCTCCGGCGGGTAGCCGGTGATGGCCAGTTCGGGGAAGGCCACGATGTCGCAGCCCTCGGCCTCCGCACGGTCGTACGCCGCGAGGATCCTCGCCACGTTGCCCGCGAGGTCGCCCACGGTGGGGTTGATCTGGGCCAGTGCGAGGCGCAGGCGTGTCACACCGAAAGGCTACCCACGCAGCGGGCCGGCGTCCTCGTGGCGACCCCTCGGGCGATGGGGTGCACCACTACGCTCGGCCACGCGATGACCACCCCTCCATTCGATCAGGACGGGGCCGACCCCGGCCTGCCACCGTCCGCTGACGACGGAGAGGGCACCTCGCCCGGGGCACCGCGCACATCGACGCGGTGGTCGGCGCTCCGCCGAAGGCTTGCTGCGCCGACCGTGGCAGCGGTCGTGGCGCTGCCCGGCGTGGCGCTCTGGAAGCGGCGGCCCGTCGTGGCCAGCCTGCTGGTCGCCACCGGCATCACCGCCCCACTGTTCGGCGGCGTGCTGTTGCTGCAGCACTGGGGCGACCTCGTGGACCTGTTCACGCGGCCCAACGTGCTTCGCGGCCTGAGCCTGGTCGCGGTAGCGGCCATCGCTGCCCGGGTCATCGCCGTGTTGCTGACCTCCGACACGTTGGAGGGCGACGGGCGACGGCGTATGCGCCGCAACGGTTCGCTGGCCGTCGCCGCCCTCGTGCTACCCGCGGCCTTCGGCGTCTGGCGGATGGAGCAGATGAGGTCGTTCGTCAACACCGTCTTCCAACCCGACTCGCAGCAGGGCGCCGTCGTCGTGCCCAACGCCATCGATCCGCTCGCCGCCGAGTACCAGACGGTGCTGATGCTGGGCAGCGACGAGGGCGACGACCGCGTGGGCCTGCGCACCGACACGATGATCATCGCGATGGTGCACCTGCCGACCGGCCACACCGCGCTCGTGTCGGTGCCGCGCAACCTCAAGCACGTCACCTTCCCGGAGGGCAGCGCACTGGCACGGCGCTACCCCGACGGTTACGACGATCTCGTGAACGCACTGCACACCACGGTGCTGAACGATCCACGGCTCACCGACGCCTACACGGACACTTCGGGCACCGACCCCGGCATCCGCGCCCTGCAACAGGCACTCAGCACCTCGCTGGGCATCACCATCAACGACTACGTGCTGGTGAACTCGTGTGCCTTCGTGAACGTGGTCGACGCCATCGGCGGCGTCACCATCGAGGTCGACAAGGAACTGCCGATGCCCGCCACGCTGCGGTGCTCGAGGTACCGGCTCACCCCCACCATCGGGCCCGGCAGCATCTACATGGACGGCACCCAGGCGCTGGGCTACGTGCGGTCACGCACGGCCGACAGCGACTACCAGCGGATGGAGCGCCAGCGCATCCTGCTGCAGGCCATCGCCGACCAGGTGGGCATCGGCACACTGCTGGCCGACCTCACCGCTCTCGCCGCCGCGGTCGAGAGCGACGTGCAGACGTCGATGACCGTCACCGAGGCGCGCACACTGCTGGCTGCACTCCGCGCCGACGACGGCCGCTTCGAGTCGGTGGGTCTGGTGCCCCCGATCGTGAAGCCGGGCAACCCCGACTACCCGGCCCTGCGCGGCTATCTGCAGCAACTGCGCCGCAACATCGCCGCCGGCCTGCCCG
>JBJTXX010000171.1:0-565 GCA_046082485.1 Actinomycetota bacterium | reverse complement strand
GCCGACGAGTGGACCGATCGCGCTGTTCGACCCCATCGGTGGCCCGATCGCCGTGGCGCTGGCCGAGCAACTCGGCGACCGCGCAGTGTTGATCACCCAGGACCAGATCGCCGGGAACGAACTGTCCCGCACCGGAGATCTCGCCCCGGCCAACGTGCGCCTCCAGCAACGAGGGGCACGCATCGAGCGGCGGGCCCTGCTGCGAGCCGTGCGCCCGGGCGAGGTGGAACTCGAGGACCGCTTCAGCGGCGAACGACGCACGATCGCATGCGCGGCCCTCGTCGACTGCGGGTTCCGTGTGCCCACCGAACCGATGGCCGGCGCTGACCACCACGCCGGTGACTGCGTGGCACCGCGCACGATCCTGGAATCCGTGCTCGAGGGGCGACGTGCCGCGCTGGCGATCTGAGCCGCGCCAGAGTGCCGTTCCGGCACGGCCGGCCGCCGTGCTCTGGGACATGGACGGCACGATCGTCGACACCGAGCCGTACTGGATCGAGACCGAGCACGAACTCGTGGCCGAGTTCGGTGGCCACTGGGACGACGAGAAGGCGCACTCGCTGGT
>JBJTXX010000170.1:0-3487 GCA_046082485.1 Actinomycetota bacterium | reverse complement strand
GCCGAGGCGCGGGCGCAATCCGGGCTGATGGGCAACTGGGCAGAGGTGGAGGTGGACGACGGCAGACTGCGGCTGGCCGCGACCGGACGCACCAACGAACTGGTGAAGGGTCTGGCGGATGCGCCACCGCTGTTCCTGCAGGGTCTCGACGCTGGGTTCCTCGAGCGGTACGCGGGCGTGGGTGCTGGCAGCGCCTCGGTGCCCGTGACGCCGAAGTACTGGAGCAACGTCACGCTCTCGCCGGACATGCCCTCGGTGGGCACGCAGATGGCGCAGATGTACGAACGCGCGACGGGCCGCGCGGTCGACGGGGTGTTCGTGCTCGATCCGGCAGCCATCGCATCGCTGCTCGATCTCACCGGGCCGGTGACCTTGCCCGAATCGGGCGTGACGCTCGAGACGTCCACGGCGGAGGAGTTGCTGCTGAGGGGCCAGTACGACAGGGAGGAGGAAGACCGCGAGGCCTTGTTGGAGGAAGCCACGAACGCAACGGTCGACCAACTGTTGCGGACCACGCTTCCCGGACCCCAGGTGATCGCCGCCGAACTCGGACCTTCAGCACAGGGCGGGCACCTGTCCGCGTGGGCGGCTCGCCCGGCTGAGCAGCGACTGCTGGAACTCGTGGGTATGGATGCCTCGTTGCCACGACTGGACGGGTCCGATGGCCTCGGTGTCACGTTCGACAACGCCGCGGCCAACAAGATCGATGCCTACATGCGTGCCTCGGTCGCATACGTCGCCAACGCCGATGAGCGCAACGGCTCGGTGAGTGCCAGCTTGACTGTGACGCTGCAGAACACTGCCCCGTCGAGCGGGCTGCCCGACTACGTGATCGGCAACCTCGTGGACCTGCCGCCCGGCACGGCGCGCACTCGGGTAACTGTGCTCAGTGCGCTCGACTTCGAGACGGTGACCCTCGACGGAAGCCCCGCGGGCATGAACGTGGGCAGCGAGGGCGATTGGTCGGCCTTCAGCCGAACGGTGGACGTGCCCGCTGGCGCAACGGTGACGCTGGTGTTGCAGATGAGGGGCCTGGTGGACAGTGGCCGGTACCGGTTGGTGGTGCGTCCCCAGCCGACGGCGAACCCGACGAACTGGTCCATCACCTATCGGACCGATGGCGCAGATGTGGAGTACGCCGGCCGTGTCGATCGCCGCCTCGTGCTCACGCGCGGCGAGGTGACCGCGTACCGACACGAACCAGCACCAGTGCGATGACGATCGAGACGACGCTGATGGCCACCGCCCACAGCACGGCAGCCGACGTCGAGGCGCCCAGGGCGCCGGTGCGCGCAACCACCCCGGCCCCGGCAGTTGCGACGGCGCTCAGGGCGAGCGTCGTGCGCTCGGGGACCTGAGGCGGGCCGCTGCCGACGAGGGCTGGCAGCACGATCACCCACCCGGCGAACACCGCACCGACCAGCGCCGAATCCCGCCACTGAGCTCCCCACACACCGGCCCACAGCACGACCCCGAACAGCCCGGCGTGCCAACCGATGGGCAATGGCTCGTCGGCCACCAGCTCGAGCGCATAGATGCCTGAGAGCAGCAGCACCACACCCACCAGGTGATCGGTCTCGGGCACGCACAGGTACGTCACGGCTGTGGCGGCGATGGCCAGCAGGGGAAAGCGGCCCGGGCGCGTCACAGCCCCGTGACAGACGCGCAATGCCCACCACCACACCACCGCGGTGGCGGCGCCGATCAGGACGAGAACGATGCGACGACCCCGCTGATCCACTCGACCTGCTCGTCGCTCAGCCTCGACCCCGAGGGAAGGCTGACGGTGGTGGCGAACAGGTCGTCGGAGGCCGAGCCGCCCACGACTGGTGCGTCAGCGAACACTGGTTGCTGGTGCATCGGCTTGAAGCCGTGGCGGGCCTCGATGCCTTCGTCGCGCAGTGCTGCCACGACCTGCGACGGCGAGGCGCCGAACACCTCAGGGTCGAGCCGCACGGTGGTGAGCCAGTGGTTGGGCTCGCAACCCTCACCCGGTTGTTGGAACGAGACGCCGGGCAGGTCGGCGAGGTGGTGTTCGTAACCCCGCCGCACCCGGCGGCGTTGCGTGATCCGGTCGGGAAGGGTGCGCAACTGGCCGCGGCCCACGGCTGCGTTCAGGTTGCCCATCCGGTAGTTGAACCCGATCTCGTCGTGCTCGTACCACGGCACCGGGCGGCGCGCCTGCGTGGCCCGGTGACGCACGCGTTGCACCACGGCCGGGTCGTCGCTCATCACGGCCCCGCCGCCGCCCGTGGTGACGATCTTGTTCCCGTTGAAGCTCAGCACCCCGATGCGTCCGGCCCGCCCGGCGTGCACACCGTCGCGGTAGGCGCCGAGGGCCTCTGCTGCGTCCTCCACCAACGGCACGCCGAACTCGTCGCATGCGGCGGCGATCGCCCGGTTGTCGGCGACCGCGCCGTACAGGTCGACGCTCACCACCGCTGCGGGCAGGCGGCCATCGCTGGCTCGGCGGGAAAGTTCCTCGTGCAGCAGACCCGGGTCGAGGTGCCAGGTCAGCGGCTCGCAATCGACGAAACATGGCCGCGCGCCGACATACGTGACGGCGAACGCCGATGCGCCGAACGTGAGCGTGCTGACCAGCACGTCGTCGCCCGGTTCCACCCCAACGGCCAACAACGCCAGGTGCAGCCCGGCACTGCCGCTCGAGAGCCCGGCCACGGCGGCCGCACCCGTGAAGTCGGCCAACTCGGCCTCGAACGCGTCGAGGTCGGGCCCGGCTGGGGCGATCCAGCCCGAATCGAAGGCGTCGAGCAGCATCTGGCGCTCCACGTCGCTGACCTCGGGGGGCGACAGCAGGACGCGCATCGGGGGCATGAACCGGAAGTGTGCCACTTCGGCGCCTAGTGTGTGGGGAACGCAGCCTCGCAGCGGTTGCGCGCATCCGAACGGACAGGGTCGCCGCCAACAAGTGGACAAAGAATCTCTTCTTCACGCCGTACGACGCCGGTGGTGGATCGTCGTGCTGCTCGCCGCCGTCGGCGTGCTGGTCGGGGCCATCCCCAATCCGTCGACCACGGCGGACGCCCCGCTCGAGAACATCACCTATCAGGCCAAGCACACCCTGCTGGTCGGCACCCCCTCGGGCAGCGACTTCGTCCAGAACCAGACCACCTTCAACCAGCTCGAGCTGTTCGCAACGGTCGGCGAGGTGCCGGCTCGCGCTGCGCAACGGTTGGGTTTCGACGGAGAGCCGGCTCAGTTGGCCAGCGAGGTCAGCGTCGAGGTGAACGCCGAGGCTGGCGCCCTGCGCATCGGCACCGAGCAGGAGTCCGCGCAGCGGGCCGTTGCTATCGCTGACGCCTTCGCCGAGGAACTCACCAGCTATCTGGCCGAACGTCAGGACACGTTGCTCATCCAACGCAGCGAAGTGCTGACGAAGCGCCTCGAGGATCTCGAGACCTCGATGAAGGACCTGCAGAGGAAGGTGGCCGCGAACCCCGCCGACAGCGTTGCACAGGCCGAACTC
>JBJTXX010000169.1:0-5025 GCA_046082485.1 Actinomycetota bacterium | reverse complement strand
GAAGCCGCCCGACTCGAAGTGGTTGCTCGAACCGGGGCCCTTGCGGAACAGCCACTGCAGGGCGATGAACGGCCGCCGCCACAACTGCAGGTTCGGCTGCAGCGACACCGGCTGCTTGCAGGAGTGCTGCACGTAGACCTCGAGGTGGTCCTGCAGGTGCTGGCCGACCGCGGCGTTGTGGTGCACGACGGGGATGCCGAGCGGCTCGAGCAGCGAACGGTCGCCGATGCCGCTGAGCTGCAGCAGTTGGGGAGTGTTGAACGCCCCACCGCACAGCACCACCTCGGTGGCGCGCGCCTCGCGCACCTTGCCGCGGACCTCGAAGCGCACGCCGGTGGCGCGGCTCCCGTCGAACAGCACCTTGTGCACGAACGCCCGCGTGGTGACCGTGAGGTTCTTGCGGCTCATCACCGGGTGCAGGTAGGCGCGGGCGGCGCTGAGCCGGCGGCCGCGGTACACGTTGCGGTCGAAGCGGCCGAAGCCCTCCTGCTGGAAGCCGTTCACGTCATCGGTGAGCGAATAGCCCGCCTGCTGGCAGGCCTCGAGGAAGGCGGGGATGAGCGGGTTCTGCGAGGGGCCTCGTTCCAGTTTCAAGGGGCCGTCGCCGCCGCGCCATTCGTCGGCGCCGGCGAGGCATGTCTCCATCCGCTTGAAGTAGGGCAGGCAGTGCGCGTACGACCACTGCTGCATGCCCGGGTCGGCGGCCCAACGCTCGTAGTCCATCGGATTGCCGCGCTGGAAGATCATCCCGTTGATGCTGCTGCTGCCGCCGAGCACCTTGCCGCGGGCGTGGTACACCCGGCGGCCGTTCATGTGGGGTTCCGGCTCGCTCTCGTACTTCCAGTCGTAGAAGCGACTGCCGATGGGGAACATCAGTGCTGCCGGCATGTGGATGAAGACGTCCCAGCGGTAGTCGGGGCGACCGGCCTCGAGCACCAGCACCTTGTGCGACGGGTCGGCGCTCAGCCGGTTGGCCAGTGCCGAGCCGGCAGAACCTCCGCCGACGATGATGTAGTCGTAGTGCTCCACGTTGGGCCTCCGGGGTCAGTCGATGCGGATCTTACGCGCGGTGTCGACGAGCAATTGTCCGAGTTCGTCCATGTCGCGGCCACCCGGCAGGCGAGAAGCGGGGCCGTACACGTGCAGCGCTGCGACGACGCGACCGTCGCTGCTGCGCACGGCCGCCGCCACCGAGTTCATGCCGTCGGCGAACTCCTCGAGCGCCCAGGCCCAGCCCTTGCGGCGCGCGAGGTCGAGTCGGTCGCGCAGGGCATCGGGCGATGCGACGGTGTGGTCGGTGAAGCGGTGCAGGGGAGCGGCGAGCAACCGCTGCAGCACCTCGCCGTCGGCGGCCAGCACCAGGTGGCCGGAGGGCACGGCATGCATGGGAATGCGATGGCCGGTCCAGTCGCGCACCTGCAGTTCGCTGGCGGGTGTGACCTGGTCGAGGTACAGCATGTCGGTGCCGTCGGGGATGCTGATGCCCGCGGCATCGCCGGTGCGGCGGCTGAGTTCCACCAGGTGCGGGCGCGCCGCCGACACCAGCGACCGGCCCGGCTGCACGGCGGCCGACAGTTCGAGCAGGCCGAGACCGATGCGGTAGCCACCGCCTGCCGACACCTGCTCGACGGCCCCGAGGCCCTCGAGCGTGGAGAGCAGACGCGACACCGTGCTCTTGGGCAGGCCGACGCGTTCGGCGATCTCGGTGACGCCGGCGGGGCCGGCGGCAAGGGCGCGCAGCACTGCGAAGGCGCGATCGATCGACTGCACCGAACTCATCGGTCACCCTCCGCGTAGGCCAGCAGGACGGCCATCAGGTCGTCGGGGATCTCGACACCGTGACGTTCGGTGCGCTCGCGTGCGGCGAGTCGTGCTCCGCCGGGAAGGCGCACGCCCTCCTGCGCGGCGAGCGCCGAGAACTCGTGCTCGAGACGGTCGAGGAATGCGGTGTCGGTGACGCTGGCGTCGATGGCCAGCACCACCTGGCCGACATCGGGCGGGCCGCCCTCGTTGCCGCCGAACCCCGAGGCCTCGTGCGAGAAGTTCGACGCGGCAACCCCTCCGGCCATGACGTCGACGAGCAAGGCGAGCGCGGACCCCTTGTGGCCGGCGGCGGGGGCCATCGAGCCCTTCAGCGCCTCGTGCGGGTCGGTGGTGGGCTGCCCGTGCTCGTCGAGGGCCCAACCCAACGGGATCGTCGAACCTGCGTCGGCAGCCTGTTTCACACGCACCCATGCAACCGCCGACGAGGACAGGTCGCCCACCACCGGCGGGCCCTGGCGCCGAGGCGCCGCCCATGCGAGCGGGTTCGTGCCGAAGAAGGGCCTCGCCCCACCGTGGGGGGCCATCAGCGCCGACGAGTTGGCGAACATCACGGCCACCAAGCCCTGCTGAGCGAGCCGATCGACGAACCAGCCGAGCACCCCGGCCGAATAGCTGTGGGTGATGGCCATCATCGCCACACCGCACTCGCGGGCCGCAGCCACCAGTGCCTGCTCGCCGGCCTCGTACGCCGGGTGGCAGAAGCCATGGTGAGCATCCACCACCACGCTCGCGGCTCGGGGGCGCGTCACCGAGGGCACGGCGTCACCCACCACTTTCCCGCAGGCGACATGGTCGCAGTAGGTCGGCAGGTACGAGAGGCCGACGACGCGGATGCCTTCCGCCTCGGCGTCGCGGATGCTGCGGGCGGTGGCGCCCGCCTGCAGTTCGGATGCGCCGCTCGCCAGCAGCATGCGGTGGCTCAGTGCCTCCACGTCGGCGAGCGACAGCGTGGTCACGTGGGGAACGCCCCCAGCATGCGCGCCGCATCGAGCGTGTTCTCGAGCAGGCAGGCGATGGTCATCGGTCCGGTGCCCCGTGGCATCGGGGTGATGGCCCCGGCCACCGCCTGCACCGCGTCGAAGTCGACGTCGCCGACGATGCCCGCCTCGGTGCGCGACACACCCACGTCGACCACGGCTGCGCCGGGTTTGACGTGCTCGGCCGTGATCATCCGGGCCTGGCCGGCGCACGCGACGATGATGTCGCTGGAGCGGCACACGTCGATCATGTCGGCGGCGGTGGTGCGCGAGTGGGCGAGGGTGACGGTGGCATCGACGCCCTTGCGGCCCAATAGCAACACCTGGGGCAGGCCCGTGAGCGTGCTGCGGCCGATGACGGTGGCGCGCTTGCCGGCGGTGGGCACGCCGTAGCGCTCGAGCAGGCGCATCACGCCGAGGGGAGTGCAGCCGACGTGGCCGGGCAGACCACGCACCAGTCGTCCCATCGAGCGCTCGGTCAGGCCGTCGACGTCCTTCTCGGGCGGGATCAGCGCCAGCACGGGCTCGGGGTCGAGGCCCGCGGGCAGCGGCAGTTGACACAGGATGCCGTGCACGCCGGGGTCGGCGGCCAGTTCGGCCACGACCTGCTCGACCTGGGCCTGCGTGGCATCGTTCGGCAGTTCGACGTGGCGGCTCGTCATGCCAGCCTCACCGGCCAGTTTCCGCTTGCTGGCCACATAGAGGTGGCTCGGCTTGTCATCGCCCACCAGCACCGTGGCCAGGCACACCGGCGGCGAACCGGCGGCCTCGATGGTGGCGCGCAGACCGGCGATGATCTCGCCGCGCAGGCGGATGCCGTCCATCAGCACGGCGCCACCCGGGGTGCGCTCGAACTCGCCGGTCGGGTTGATACCCGTCACGACAGGCCCACGATCTCGCCGTTGGCGTCGAAATCGATGATGCTGGCGGCCGGGGCCGAGCCGAGGCCGGGCATGGTGGTCATGTCGCCGCAGATGGGGTACACGAAGCCGGCGCCCACACTGGCGCGCACCTCGCGCACGTTCACGGTGTGGCCGGTGGGGGCGCCCTTCAGTGAGGCGTCGGCGCTGATGCTGAGGTGAGTCTTGGCGATGCAGACCGGCAGGTTGCCGAAGCCGTTCTTCTCGTAGCGGTCGAGCTGGGTGTTCGCCGCACCCGAGTAGGTGACGTTGGCTGCGCCGTAGATCTTGGTGGCGACCTTCTCGATCTTGGTCTTCAGCGAGTGTGTCCTCGTAGCAGAACTGGAACTGGGTGGGCTCGTCGCAGGCCTCGACCACGGCGCGGGCCAGGTCGGTGGCGCCCTTGCCGCCGTCGCTGAAGTGCGTGCACACGGCCACGCGGGCGCCGACGCTCTCGGCGATCTCGCGGATGGCCTGGTGCTCGCTGGCGTAGTCGCCGGGGAATGCGTTGATGGCCACCACGGGCGACACACCGTGCACCTTCACGTTCTCGATCTGCTTCACGAGGTTGGCGGCACCCGCGCGGACGTCGTCGGGGTTCTCGGCCAGCAGGTCTGCGGGCAGCGGCTTGCCGGGGGTGATCTTGAACTTGCCGCTGTGGGCCTTCAGGGCGCGCACGGTGGCCACCAGCACGGCAGCGTCGGGGGTCATGCCCGAGGCGCGGCACTTGATGTTGAAGAAGCGCTCGGCGCCCATGTCGGCGCCGAAACCGGCTTCGGTGATGAGGTAATCGCCGCCGCGGATGCCGATGAGGTCGCCCACGATGCTGCTGTTGCCGTGGGCGATGTTGCCGAACGGGCCTGCGTGCACGATCACCGGGGTGTGCTCGAGGGTCTGCAGCAGGTTCGGCTTCAGGGCCTCGCGCATGATGACTGCCATCGAACCGGCGGCCTTCAGCTGCTCGGCGGTGACGGGCTCGCCGGCGGGGGTGTAGCCCACCACGATGCGGCCGAGCCGGGCGCGCATGTCCTCGAGCGAGGTGGAGAGGGCGAAGATCGCCATGACCTCGGAAGCCGCGGTGATGTCGAAGCCGGTCTGGCGGGTGACGCCGTCCATCTTGCCGCCGAGGCCCACGACGATGTTGCGCAGGCTGCGGTCGTTCACGTCGAGCACCCGGCGCCAGGTGATGTTGTGCAGGTCGAGGTTCAGCTCGTTGCCCTGGTGCAGGTGGTTGTCGACCATCGCCGACAGCAGGGTGTGGGCAGCGGTGACGGCGTGGAAGTCGCCGGTGAGGTGCAGGTTCAGCAGCTCCATCGGGATCACCT
>JBJTXX010000168.1:0-12267 GCA_046082485.1 Actinomycetota bacterium | reverse complement strand
CCAGCCCACCCTCGCCGACGAGATGGGCCAGTTGCAGGAGCGCATCACCTCCACCCGGGGTCGCTCGATCACCTCGCTGCAGGCGGTGTACGTGCCCGCCGACGACTACACCGAACCGGCGCCGTTCACCACCTTCAACTTCCTCGACGCCACCACTGAGTTGAGCCGTCAGATCGCCTCGCTCGGCATCTACCCCGCCGTGGACCCGCTGGCGTCGACCTCGACGATCCTCACCCCTGAGGTCGTCGGTCAGCGTCACTATGCGGTGGCTCGTAGCGTGCAGGAGAACCTTCAGCGCTACAAGGAACTGCAGGACATCATCGCCATCCTCGGTCTCGACGAGCTCTCCGACGAGGACCGTCTCACCGTGGCGCGCGCCCGCAAGATCCAGCGTTTCCTCTCGCAGCCGTTCTACGTGGCCGAGGTGTTCACCGGTGTGTCGGGTGAGACCGTGCCGGTCGCCGAGACCGTCGAGAGCTTCGATGCGATCCTGCGCGGCGAACTCGACGAGGTGCCCGAGCAGGCGTTCCTGAACGTGGGCGGCGTCGAGCAGGTGCTCGCCAAGGCGAAGGCGTTGCAGGAAGGCGCAGCCTGACCATGGCATTCATGACCGTCGAGTTGGTGTCGCCCGAGAAGGTGCTCTTCTCGGGCGAGGCCACGCAGGTGATCACGCGAACCCTCGGTGGTGGCGAGATCGCGTTCCTGCCCGGTCACGCACCGTTCCTCGCAGCGCTCACCGAGAACCACACGCGGATCACGCTCGCCGATGGCTCCGTGCTCGACGTGGCGGTGCATGGCGGTTTCGTGCAGGTCAGCGGCAACACGGTGAGCATCCTCTCCGACGTAGCCGAGCTGAGCGAGCACATCGACCGCGGCCGTGCCCTGTCGGCAAAGGAGCGTGCCGAGGAAACGTTGCGCAAGGAGCACGACGCCGAGGCGGTAGCCGCCCTCAGCCGTGCCCATGCCCGTCTGGCCGCCTCGGGCGGCCTTGCTGGCACCTCGCAGGGCGCGCACTGAGCCGCTGGCCGTTCCACTCAGCCCTCGTCACCGGGGCGTCGAGCGGTATCGGGGCGCGACTCGCCGAACTGCTCGCCGACACCGGCATCCCGGTCACGGTGGTGGCCAGGCGTGCGGATCGACTCGAGGATCTGGCGCGGCGTTTCCCGAACATCGAGGTGCTCGTCGCCGACCTCGGCGATGCCGAGCAACTGGCGACCGTCGAGGCAAGGGTCGGCGACGGTGATCGCCCGATCGACCTCGTGGTGAACAACGCCGGTTTCGGCACGTCGGGCCGATTCCACGAAGCCGACGTCGACCGACTGACGGCGGAGGTGGGGCTGAACGTCACGGCGCTCACGCGCCTCAGCCATGCGGCCATTACTGCGATGACGCCGCGGGGGCGCGGCTACCTGCTCAACGTCAGCAGCATGGTGAGTTTCCAACCGGCGCCGCTGCTGGCCGTGTACACCGCGACGAAGGCCTACGTCACCAGCCTCAGCGAGAGCCTGCACGAGGAGGCCCGGGCATCTGGCGTGCGCGTCACGGCCCTGTGCCCGGGGCTGACCAAGACCGAGTTCCAGAGTGTCAGCAGCAGTGAGTCGTACGCAAGCCAGTACCCGCGCGTCATGTGGACCTCGGTCGACCTGGTCGCCCGCACCGGCCTCGACAGCGTGGCCAAGGGCCGAGCGCTGGCCATTCCCGGATGGCAGTACAAGGCGATGGGCGTCGCCGTGGGTCTGATGCCCCGTCGTGCGCTCCGCCGCGCCAGCAGCCTCGTCCAACGCTCCTGACGCGCACTTGAGTTCCTCGGGACGGGCTTGCGCGAACTCGAGTTCGCGTCAGTAGTCGACGGAGGCGAAGCTGCTGAGCTTGTCGATGCGGTGCAGGGCGTCGATCATGCGGACGGTGCCACTCTTGGAGCGCATGACCAGACTCTGGGTGCGTGCGCCGCGGGACGAGTAGCGAACGCCGCGCAACAACTCGCCATCGGTGACTCCAGTCGCAGCGAAGAAGCAGTTGTCGCCCTGCACGAGGTCGCTCGTGTGCAGCACCCTGCCGAGGTCGTACCCGAGGTCGAGCGCAGCCTGCCGCTCGGCGTCGTCACGTGGCGCCAACAAGCCCTGGATCTCGCCGCCCATGCACTTCAGTGCGGCGGCAGCGGTGACACCCTCGGGAGTGCCGCCCGTGCCAAGGAGCACGTCGACGCCCGCCTCTGGCCATGACGTGGCGATGGCGCCGAAGATGTCGCCGTCGCTGATCAGCTTCACCCGTGCCCCGCTGGCGCGGACCTCGGCGATGAGATCCGTGTGCCGGTCGCGGTCGAGGATGACCACGGTGAGGTCACGGACACTCTCGCCCTTGGCCTTGGCGATCCAGCGGAGGTTCTGCGTGGCGGTGGCCGTGATGTCGATCGAGCCGGCGGCCTCGGGACCGACCGCGATCTTGTGCATGTAGACGCACGGCCCGGGGTTGAACATCGTCCCCCGCTCGCTGACCGCGATCACGGCGATCGCGTTGGCGCGCCCCAGAGCCGTGAGCGTGGTGCCGTCGATGGGGTCGACGGCGACGTCGGTGAGCGGAGCGGTGCCATCGCCGACGGCCTCGCCGTTGAACAGCATCGGGGCTTCGTCCTTCTCGCCCCCGCCGATCACCACGATGCCATCCATCGGAACGGTGGCCAGCACGGTGCGCATGGCATCGACCGCTGCGCCGTCGGCGCCGTTCTTGTCGCCACGACCCACCCAACGCGACGCCGCCAGCGCCGCAGATTCGGTGACTCGCACCAGTTCCAGAGCAAGGTTCCTGTCGGGCTTCTGGGCGTCGGCGATCATGGTCACACCGTACCGCGAAGGCCCGGTGCGGCACGGCAGCGGTGCCGGATCGGGGATAGGGTCGGCGGGGTGAGCGACGACTGGAACCCCAACGACCCCGATGCCACGAGGGTGCACTACGACCTCGGTTCGTGGAGTTTCGACCAGCAGGCCGACCTCGCCTCCGAACTGGCGGACCTCGACATCCCGCACACGTGGGAAGGCGCGGAGTTGGTGGTGCCCGAGCACCTCGAGGCACAGGTCGACGACGTGATCTCACAGGTCGAGCAGCGTCTCGGCATTCGCTACGACGACACGGGCGACACGATGCGGGCGGCGCTGCTCGGTGAGGATGCTCCGCTGCCCGAGCCCGTGCCGTTGGGTGATGACGATGCCGCGACCGAGTACCCCCTCGACGAGTGGGACGACGAGGAGCGAGCCGCGCTCACACGCGCGCTCACCCGCCAGGGGCACGCCTTCCGATGGGAAGGCACGCTGCTGTTGGTGCGCACCGACGACGAGGCTGCGGTCGAGAGCCTGCTCGACCTGGTGGAGGCCGGCGACGACGTGGAGCTCGAACCCGACGTGCTCGACGAGCACGCCGACGAGGACCGCCTGCCGTTCGAGACGCTCACGACCTTCTTCCTCGCGGGCGATCGCCTGAAGCGCGACCCGCTCGATGCCGACGGCCTCGAGCAGTTGCTCGCAGCCGTCGATGTCGCCGACCCGGCCGCGCCGCCGTTCGGCGTGGAACCGCGCCTGTGGGCACGGACCTGCGAACTGGCCGACGAACTGGCCGACGCGCTCGCGGGCGACGAAGTGCCCGACGAGGAAGCCGCGGTCGAGATCGCCGAAGAGTTGTACGAGCTGCTGCGCCCCTACATCTGATGCTGCTCGCCGAACTACAGATCTGGCACACGCGACCGATCACCCCCACGCGCCGCATCGCGCTGGGCCATCTGGTGCTGCCCACGGACCCTGCTCCGGGCCTCGGCGGCGTACTGCTGGCCGCGGTCGTCGCTGCCTATCTGCCGAACGTGGAGGACGACCTGTGGCCCGACATCTCCCGCCTGATCGACCAGGTCGCGAGGGGTGACCGCGTCGTTCAGCCGCGGCTGAACCACCGGTATCAGGTGGACCGGCACGGCCTGGCGGTGAGTGTGCACCAGATGGTCGGCGATGGCGAGCGGGTGGAGTTCGACCTGCACTCGATGGGCCGCCCCCTCGCGCAGGTGCTCGGCGCCGTCTACGCGCTGGAACGACTTGGTGCCGATGCCCGCCGACAGATCGCACCGGTGCTGCATCGGGCGATGCGGTGGCGCGGCACCATTGGCCCGTCGTTCGTCGCCGACATCACCGGCGTCAGCCGTGCCGATCTGGTGGGTGTGGCCGACCCGCGGGTGTGGGCGCTCGACCAACTCGGCTTCCCCATGGGCACCACCAAGTTCAGCAAGAAGGACGTGATGGCCAGGTTCCGCACCCGCCTGCGCGAAGCGCACCCCGATCACGGTGGTGACGATGCGAAGGCGGGAGTGGTGATCGAACGCCTCGGTGAGGCACGACGCATCCTGCTGGAGCAGTTGTCGTGACGCCGATGCTGCTGTTCCCCGGTGCGGGCAGCAGCGCCGACCATCCGTCGCTGGTGGCCGTCGAGCAGGCGGTGGCACCGAGGAAGTGCGTGCGGGTGGACTTCCCGTACCGACTGGCCGGCCGGCGGGCCCCGGACCGTGCGCCGGTGCTGATGCAGGCCGTGCGCGACGCTGCCCGACCCGTGCTGGCTCGGCGGCGAGGTCTGGTGCTGGGCGGCCGTTCGATGGGCGGCCGCATCTGCTCGATGGTGGTGGCGGCCGCCGAACAACCCGTGCGGGCGACAGCGTTGGTGCTGATCGCCTATCCGCTGCACCCGCCCGGCAGACCCGACCGCCTGCGCACCGAGCACTTCCCCGACCTGCACCTGCCATGTCTGTTCGTGAGCGGCACGAACGACCGTTTCGGCACGCCCGACGAACTGCGTCGCTGGACATCGAACATCCCCGGGCCGGTCACCCACGAGTGGCTTCCCGACAAGGGCCACGACCTCCGCGGCTGCGACCAACTGGTGGCACGACTCGTCGCGGACTGGGTGTCAGCCCTCTGAGATCGCTGGGTCCTCGGGGTTTAACTGCTCGAGTTCGAGGTGGGCGGTCTCGGGGTACCGCCACACGGCGATGGCGGCGGCGGTCAGTTGGCCGACGGCCATCACGGAGATGATCGCCCCGAACGACATGCCGTGGTCGCGGGCGAAGCCGACGACGAGGATGCCGAGGCTTCCCGACAGCAGTGCCGTGGTGGTGACGATGCCGTTCGCCCTGCCCCTGTTGCCGGTGGGGAACATCTCGGCCCGGTACACGGCGTATGCGGGATAGGCGACCGCACTCAGCAGTCCGCCGAGCAACGTGGTGACCCACATCGCCGCGCCGTCGACGAAGAACGAGGCGACGAGACATGCCGTCGCGAGCGGTGTGCACACCGAGATCAGCACCCGGCGCCCCACGTTGTCGGCCAGGCGACCGCCGAACACCAGACCCAGCGACGCGGGTGTGCCCGTGAGCAGGATGAACAGCGCGATGCCACCGCCGCTGTAGCCGCGCACGTCGTCGAGGTAACGGTTCTGGAAGTAGGACGCTGGGGCCACGAACAGGTTGGCGGTGAGCGCCACGCCGGCCACCGTGGCGAGCCGGCCCCGCCGCAACGGTTGAGCGATTCGGTGCTGCGCACTGAATCGCCGGGTCTCGGTGAGTTGCCGCATGAGCACCACGGCGAATGGCACCCACATCAGTGAGACGAGGTACACCAGTCGCCAGCCCTCGTCACCGAGGTCGGTGAGTTTCAGGGCCCCGACGGCCACGGCGGCGCCGACGCCGGCCGACAGCGCGAGCAGGCTGAGCGCATAGGCCCGACTGTTCCGCGGCATGTCCTCGGCAGCAGCAACCGCGGCCAGCAGCGAGAGCGCGATGCCCATCGGTCGACCGACGGTCTGCGAGGCGACCAGCAGCCAGAACGACGGGGCGATCGCGCCGACTGCGCAGGCCACCGGTGCGAGCCAAGCGGTCAGCACGATGGTTCGCCGCCGCCCGAGCCGGTCGGCCACGACGGCGAAGGGGAGAGCGAACACCACACCGAGGCGCACCACCGCCCCGGCGATGCCCTGACCCTTGTCGCCCACGCCGAAGGTGTCGGCGGCGAAGGTGACGGTCTGGCTGAACAGGGTGTTGGCGAACGCGGCGCTCATCGCGGCCGTCGACAGCAGCGCCAGTGCCCGAGCCTGGCGCTCGTCGAGTCGGTCCGGGGGCGCCCACCAGGGGTTGGCGACCCGTCGCCGACGCAGTGCCCGGGCCGAGAGCCGCGAGAACAACCAGCCGAACCAGGGCAGGGCGAGGACGAACTCGGTGCGTTCCCGCACACGGCCGTCCGGGTCGCTGCTCACGGTGCGGCGATACGAGCGGAACGGACCGTGATGCTGGCTGAACACTCCGTCGCCGTCGAGGTGCTCCTCGACCAGGTCGGTGCGGGGCTGCAGGGCTGCAGCGGCCTCGTCCGAGTCGGCCGGCCACTCCGCCGTCAGTATGCGTTGCCGACCAGACACCGCCCGAAGGCTACCGGCGGGCATACTTGAGGACCGATGAACGACGACGAACGCATCCTTGTGCGCCGCTCGGGGCCGCTGCAGGGTGAGGTCGTCATCCCCGGGGCGAAGAACTCGGTGCTGAAGCTGATGGCCGCCACGCTGTTGGCCGACGGCGAGTTCGATCTCACGAACGTGCCGGACATCGCCGACGTGGGCATCATGGCCGAACTGCTCGAGGCCATCGGCGTGCACAGCACCCCGGTCGGCCCGGGCCACTGGCGTCTGGTGAACCACGGCGCCATCACACCGGTCGCCCCCTACGAACTCGTCGAGCGCATCCGCGCCAGCATCAACGTGCTCGGGCCGTTGCTGGGCCGGTACGGCCGCGTGTCGCTGTCACTGCCCGGTGGCGACGACTTCGGCAGCAGGCCCATCGACATGCATCTCAAGGGCCTCGAGGCGATGGGTGCCTCGTTCGAGTTGCGCCATGGCGTGGTGGAGGCCGTGGCCGAACGCCTGCACGGCGCCGACATCACGCTCGACTTCCCCAGCGTGGGTGCCACCGAGAACATCCTCACTGCGGCGGTGCACGCCAAGGGCACCACGGTGATCGACAACGCCGCCCGTGAACCGGAGATCTCCGACCTGTGCCACTTCCTGATGGCGATGGGCGCCGACATCGAGGGCATCGGCTCTTCGACGCTGGTGGTGCACGGCGTGGAGCCGGGCAGCCTGCGGGCAGCCACCCACGCCACGGTTCCCGACCGCATCCAGGCCGCCACCTTCCTCGCAGCCGTCGGTGTGTGCGGCGGCGAGGTGGTGCTGCGTGGTGCCCGAGCCGATCACATGGACATGCTGCTGCGTCGCTTCCGCGACATGGGGATGTCGGTCACCAACTCCGGTGATGGCATCGCCGCGTACGTCACCGATCGTCTGCACAGCATCGACGTCGCCACACTGCCGTACCCCGGCATCGCCACCGACTACAAGCCGCTCATCGTCACGATGCTCGCCGTCGCCGAGGGCGTGGGCATCGTGACCGAGAACCTCTACCCGGGCCGCTTTCGCTATGTGGAGGAACTGCAGCGTCTCGGCGCCGACATCCGCGCCGACGGCCACCACGCCGTGGTGCGAGGGGTACCGCATCTCAGCGGAGCGCCCGTGAGGGCCCCCGACATCCGCGCCGGTGCGGCGTTGGTGGTCGCGGGCCTCGCCGCTGATGGCGAGACCACGGTGTCGGGGGTGCACCACGTCGACCGCGGATACGAGGACCTGGTGGGGCGACTCGCGGCCCTCGGCGCCGACATCACACGCACCGGCGACCGCTGAGCTCAGCGTTCCGCTGACTCGCCTTCGGCCGTGCCGGTGGCCTTGGTGCGCTTCTTGGCCAGCCAGAGCAGGCCGGCGATGACGGCGATGGGGCCGAGCACCAGGAGGATCTCGTCCCAGCCTCCCTGATGGGCCAGCATCGTCACACCACCTCGATGACCACGAGCACCTCTTCGGTCTCGTGGCTCTCGATCTCGTAGGTGCCGGGAGTGTCGGCCACGAAGTTGAACGTGGCGGTCACGCCTGCGTCGACATTCTGTTCGAGGTCGATGCCGTGCACATGGAACTCGTCGGCCGCATTCGGGTTCGTGATGTTCACCGTGATGTCGCTGCCCACCCCGACGCGCTCGACGCGGTCGGCCCCGCTGTCGACGCCCACGACCACGTCGATCTGGATCGGGCCCTCGGCGACGACGGTGGTGTTGTTGTCGGCCATGGTGGTGCCGGAGGCCATCGTGGTGACCGTGAACGAGGTGGTGGTGGCCTCGGCGGACGACGCCGGTGCTGCCGTCGTGGCGGCACTGTCGTCGGAATCGCCGCACGACACGAGCAGCAGTGCGACCACGGGAATGACGGTCAGGGCGCGGAGTGTTCTCATGAGTCGCAATCCTATGGTTGGGGCTGGTCTAATGGTCGTCCGCCCCCTGACGAAAGTTCCCGACATCATGCGAACCCAAGTCGAAGAGACGATCGAGGTCATCCGTCCGGCCCTGCAGGCCGACGGTGGCGACATCGTGCTGCGCGAGGTCGACGAGGCCACCGGCATCGTCTACGTCACGCTCGTGGGCGCCTGTGGCACCTGCCCCACCAGCACCGTCACCCTCAAGGCCGGCATCGAGCGCATCATGCGCGACCGCATCGACGGCATCACCGAGGTCGTCAACGTCGTCGACGACGCGATCTGATGAGCCGTCGCACCCTGCCGGTGCCCGAACTGCTCGGGTTGGCGCGTGAAGGCGATCGCGCCGCGCTCGCCCGCCTGCTGTCGCTGGTCGAACGGGGTGGTGCCGAGGCACGCGAGATCGGTCGCATCACCTACCCCGAATCCGACGGCGGCTACACGGTGGGCCTCACCGGAGCGCCCGGCGCGGGCAAGAGCACGCTCACGTCGGCGGTCATCGGTCACCTGCGCCGCGGTGGCCACGAGGTGGCGGTGCTCGCCATCGATCCGTCGTCGCCGTTCACCGGTGGCGCCATCCTGGGCGACCGTGTGCGCATGCAGGACCACGCCACCGACGAGGGCGTGTTCATCCGCTCGATGGCGACCCGCGGCCACCTCGGTGGTCTGTCGCTGGCGACGCCCGAGGCCGTCCGCCTGCTCGATGCGGTGGGCAAGCGGTGGATGCTCGTCGAGACCGTGGGCGTGGGTCAGGTGGAGGTCGAGATCGCCGGAAAGGCCGACACCACCGTGGTGGTGGTGAACCCGGGTTGGGGCGATTCCGTGCAGGCCAACAAGGCGGGTCTGATGGAGATCGCCGATGTCTTCGTGATCAACAAGGCGGATCGCAAGGGCACCGAGGAAACCCGCCGCGACCTCGAGCAGATGCTCGACCTCAGCGACCTCGCGCACGACGCATGGCGTCCGCCGGTGGTGCAGGCGATCGCCACCGAGCAGAAGGGTGTCGGCGAACTGTGGGACACCGTGCTGCAGCACCGCGACTTCATCACGGCGTCGGGCGAGTTGCAGCGGCGGCGCGAGTTCCGGCTCGGTGAGGAACTGCGCGAGATCGTCGCCCGTCGCCTCGAGCAACGTGCGCGGGCGGTGCTCGGCGATGGCCGTTGGGTCGACCTGCAGGCTGAGGTGCTGGCCCACCGAGTCGACCCCTGGTCGGCCGCCGACGAGATGCTGGGGCCCGTGCAGGGCTAGGGCCCGAACGGGTGGCTAGCGTCTGCGCCATGGCTGATCTCGTGCTGCTCGATCGCCGCGCCGATGGCGTTGCGGTCGTCACGCTCAACAACCCGAAGGTGAACGCGCTGTCGCAGGCGGTGCTGGCCGACCTGCACGCCGTGGCGCGTGAACTGACCGACGACCCGCCCGGGGCCGTGGTGGTGACCGGCGGTGAGCGCATCTTCGCCGCCGGCGCCGACATCTCCGAGTTCGGTGGCCCCACCGAGGGCCGTGCCATTGCAGACGGCTTCCACCGTGCGCTCGATGCGGTCGCAGCCATCCCGCGCTTCGTGATCGCAGCCGTGTCGGGATATGCGCTCGGTGGTGGTTGCGAGCTCGCGCTCGCCTGCGACTACCGCATCGCCAGTGAACGGGCGGTCTTCGGCCAGCCCGAGATCCTGCTCGGCATCATCCCCGGCGGCGGCGGCACGCAGCGCCTGCCCCGTCTGGTGGGCGCGAGCCGGGCCAAGGAGATGATGATCACCGGCCGCCAGGTGAAGGCCGACGAGGCGCTGGCCATCGGGCTGGCCGACGAAGTGGTGGCACCCGACGCGCTGCACGATCGTGCGCTGACGCTGGCAGCCGAGGCAGCGCGCGGCGCCGTTCAGGCGCAGGCGCTGGTGAAGCGTGCCGTCGACGAGGGTACCGAGACCGACCTCGGAGCCGGCCTGCGGCTCGAGCGCGGTCTGTTCGAACTGGTCTTCCACACCGATGACAGCCGCATCGGTGTGCAGAGCTTCCTGCAGAACGGGCCCGGCAAGGCCGAGTTCACGGGTCGCTGACGGGGTGGCCGTCGACCGATGAACGTCGGCAGCACGGCGTTGCCGCGAAGCGGATACCAGCCCGCGCTCGACGGGCTGCGCGCCGTCGCGGTTGCGCTCGTGCTCTTCTTCCACGGCGGCTTCTCGTGGATGACAGGCGGCTACGTGGGCGTGTCGGTGTTCTTCACGCTCTCGGGCTTCCTCATCACGCGCCAGCTGCTGGCCGAGCACCATTCGTCCTGCCGGGTCGACATCCGGGCCTTCTGGGTGCGTCGAGTCCGACGGCTGATGCCGGCCAGCCTGCTGTGCCTGCTGCTGGTGAGCATCGCCGCAGCGCTGGGTGAGTTCGGCGGCCTGCCCCACGTTCGCCGCGACGTGCTGGCTGCCCTGCTGCAGGTGGCGAACTGGAACGCCCTGGCCGGTGGCACCAGTTACGCCGATCTGGTGGCCAGTGCCGCAGGGCAGCTCGGCCCGGTGGATCACTTCTGGTCACTCTCGGTCGAGGAACAGTTCTACTGGGTGTGGCCTGCGGTCTGTGCGCTGCTGTTCGCCGGTCGGGCCCGTCGCGCCGTGGTGCGGTGGCTGGTCGGTCTGGCAGTCGGGGGAGTCGCAGCGGCCTTCGTCGTGGCGTGGGTGTGGGGCGCCGACGCGGCCTATTGGGCCACCCCGGCGCGGCTGGGCGAGATTCTGGTCGGCGCTGCGCTCGCGGGCGTGCTCAGCACACGGGGCATCGGCCGCCGTGCCGGGGGTCTGGTCGGCGCAGTCGGCGTCGCCGGCCTCGCGGTGGTGCTCATCGCCGCCGTCACCTGGCCGGCGGGTTCGGGCCCTGCCTACGGCGGTTGGCTCGGTGTGTTCGCACTCGCCTCTGCGGCGCTGATCCTCGGTCTGCAGGTGCCCGGTCCGCTGCGCACGGCGTTCTCGTTCGGGCCACTGGTCCACCTCGGCCGTATCAGCTATGGCCTCTACCTGTTCCACTGGCCGGTGTTCGCCCTGCTGAGTGCTGGTCGGGTCGGTCTGGACGGTTGGTCACTCTTCGGCGTGCGCATGGCTGCCACGCTGGCAGTCGCCGAGGCATCGTTCCACCTGCTCGAGCAGCCGTTGCGGCACGGCGTCGCGGCACATCGACGGGTTGCCGCGGTCACCGCTGCCACGGCCGCGCTGGTCGGTGTGGCGGTGGTGGCACTGGTGCCCTCGCCACGGCCGGCGTTCAGCGGCGCGGGTCTGGTGCCGGCCACGTTCGCGCCGGTCAGCACGGCTTCGGCCAGCTCCACCACTTCCGTTCCGGTCTCCAGCGCTGCCGTTGCCTCGTCCACCCTGCCGGACTCCGTCGAGTCGTCGAGCAGCGCTCCCAGCACGGCCCCTGCCGCTTCCCTGCCCTCCGCCACCAGAGTGCCCGATAGTCCGGTGAGTGTGTTGGTGCTGGGGGATTCCACGGCGGTGGCGTTGGCCGATGGCATGTTCCAGTGGTCTGCGGCTCGTCCGGATCAACTGCAGGTCGCGTCGCTCGCCCGACTGGGCTGTGGCCTGGTGCGCAACTCGAGCATGTGGGGAGACGATGACGGCACGTACAGCCGCGGCTGCGAGCATGCGTACTCAGTGGAGTTACCGACTCTGCTCGCTCAGCGGGTTCCCGATGTGGTGATGATCATGGTCACCATCCCCGACGTGCTGGGCCGGGTGTGGGACGAGTCCGAGGGGGCACTGTTGCCACGAGACCGTCGCTATTCGCGGCGCTTGGCGGCTGACTATCGAGCAATGGCCGACACCCTCGTCGCCGCCGGCGTGCGCCACATCTCATGGGTGGTGCCGCCTCTGCCCAGCGACAAGTGGCCGCAGGCAAAGGTGAACCCGATTGCGGAGGTGGACTGGCAG
>JBJTXX010000167.1:0-1706 GCA_046082485.1 Actinomycetota bacterium | reverse complement strand
CTTGTTCTCGGGCACGAAACGCACGGGACGCACCAGCGCGGTCACCGACTGGTCGCCGGCGCCATCGCGTTCGGCACGCATGAGGTCCTTCGCGAACGCCAGGCCGAGCACGTCGTCGTCATCGTCCCCCGAGATGACGGGCAGTCGGCTGAAGCCGTGCTGCAGCGCGATGTCGAGGCCGACGCTCACCGTCGCGTCGGCGGGAACCAGCACGATGTCGGGTCGGGGCACCATCACCTCGCGGGCAACGGTGTCGCCGAACTCGATGATGCTCTCGATCAGTTCGCGCTCTTCCTCCTCGATCACCTCGTCCTCGGCCGCGGTCTCGACGATGCCGAGCAGCTCGCTCTCGCTGACGAACGGACCCCGCTCCAGGCCCTTTCCCTTCACGATCACGTTGGTGAGCCCGATGAGCGCCTTCGACGCCCACTGCAGCGGCGGGAAGGCGACGAGCGCCGACACCGGCCGTGCCGACACCAGTGCCGCTCGCTGCGGGTAGAGCACGGCGTAGGTCTTCGGCACTGCCTCGGCGAGCACGAAGAACACCAGCACGTTCAACACCACGCCGACGACGACGCCCCAGCCACCGAACATGCGGCCGAACACGATGGCAGTCAGCGAGCTCTGCACCGTCTGGAACGTGTTGACGGTGAGCAGCACCGCGTTGACCCAGCGTTCGGGTTCGTCGACCAGGCGCTTCAGGGATCGGCCCGACTTGGTGCCCTGATCGGCCAGTGACGTGGCGCGCGGCTTGCTCATCCGCGACAGGCCCATCTCGGCGACAGCGAGGAAGACGAGCGCGACCAGCAGGATGAAGATCGCCACGAGCATCAGCACGTCGACGGAGGTGACGGTGACCGCGCTCATTCGTCGTGCCCCTGACGGAACCCGGCAGGCGCGTCGCCGTGCCAGTGGTGGGTGCGCAGGTGTTGCAGTTCCCGCTCCCTCATCGCCGCGGTCGCCGCGTCGTCGTCGTGGTCGTGGCCCAGCACGTGCAGGATGCCGTGCACGAGCAGCAGCGCAAGTTCGTCGTCGAGCGTGCCGGCGTGCTCGGGTGCCTGACGCTGCGCGACCGCAGGGCAGATCACCACGTCGCCCAGCAGCAGCGGCATGTCGCCCGGGTCCGACGGTGGGCGGTCGGGGCCCCGGTTCAACGGTTGGTTGTGCGGCACCATCTCGGCCTCGGCCGCGTCGATGGGGAACGCCAACACGTCGGTGGGGCCGGTCTTGCCCATGTGGTCGAGGTTCAGTTCCGCGATCTCCAACTCGGTGACGTACAGCACCGACAGTTCGGCGAGGCCGCGCACGCCCTCGTCGCATAGCACGGCCTGCGCCAGTCGCTGCCAGCGGTCGAGGTCGACCGCGACAGCGGTCTGCTCGTCAGCGCAGAACACCTCGGGCTCGCCGTCACCCCCCACCTTGCGGGGGGCGCTCACCCCGGGCCTGCTGATGTCACCCACGGGCGGGCCTCCGCTGCGAGCCGCTGGGGTCGACCGGGGTGGCCCGCTCGTAGGCGGCGACGATGTCGGCCACGATGCGGTGGCGCACCACGTCGCCCGCCGAGAGGTGCACGAACGACAGGCCGTCGATGCCCTCCAGCGTGCGCTGCAGGCCGATGAGACCGCTGCGTCCATCGGGCACGTCGATCTGCGTGGTGTCGCCGGTGACCACGACCTTGGAGCCGAAGCCGATGCGGGTGAGGAACA
>JBJTXX010000166.1:0-4683 GCA_046082485.1 Actinomycetota bacterium | reverse complement strand
AGCAGGGACGTTTCCGTCAGAACCTGCTCGGAAAGCGCGTCGACTACTCGGGTCGTTCGGTCATCGTGGCCGGCCCGACTCTGAAGCTGCACCAGTGCGGTCTGCCGAAGCTGATGGCACTCGAGCTGTTCAAGCCGTTCGTGATGAAGCGCCTAGTCGACCTCGAGCTGGCGCAGAACATCAAGAGCGCGAAACGCATGGTCGAGCGTCGTCGGGCTCAGGTGTGGGACGTCCTCGAGGACGTCATCAAGGAGCACCCGGTGATGCTGAACCGTGCACCAACGCTGCACCGTCTGGGCATCCAGGCCTTCGAGCCGATCCTGGTCGAAGGCAAGGCCCTGCAGATCCACCCGCTGGTCTGCACTGCGTTCAACGCCGACTTCGACGGTGACCAGATGGCCATCCACGTGCCGCTGTCGGCGGAGGCCCAGGCCGAGGCCCGTGTGCTGATGCTGTCGGCCAACAACATCCTGTCGCCGGCCTCGGGTCGTCCGATCGTGACGCCCAGCCAGGACTTGATCATCGGTGGCTACTGGCTGACCGAGACCGAGGATGGCGCCAAGGGTGAGGGCCGCGTGTTCCGCCAGATGTGGGAGGTGCTGCGTGCGCTCGACGAGGGTTCGCTGCACTTGCACGCCGCCATCACGATGCGTCGCAAGGAGACCCTGCCCTCGGGTGAGAGCACGCAGTTCTCCACCACCGCGGGCCGACTGTTGTTCGAGGAAGCCCTTCCCGACGACTACGCGAGCCGCTTCGGCCACATCAACAGCGTGGTCAAGAAGAAGGAAATGGGCGTCATCGTCGAGCGCTTGAGCGATCACTACAACAAGAGCATGGTCGCCTCGTCGCTCGACGCGGTGAAGAACCTCTGCTACCGCTACGCGTCGCAGAGCGGCCTCACGGTCTCCATCGATGACGTCCGCACCCCGGCCGAGAAGGCCGTGTTGCTCGACGAGCACGAGAAGATGGCCGACAAGGTCGAGACCCAGTTCCGTCGTGGCATCATCACCGACGGCGAGCGCCGTCAGCAGGAAGTGCGCATCTGGACCGACGCCACGGCGAAGGTGCAGAAGGCCATGGAGGAAGACCTCAAGTCCCGGCACCACAACCCGATCTGGACGATGATCGACTCGGGCGCGCGCGGTAACACCACGCAGTTGCGTCAGATCGCCGGCATGCGCGGCCTGGTGGCCAACCCCCGTGGTGACATGATCCCGCGCCCGATCAAGAAGAACTTCCGCGAAGGCCTCGAGACCCTCGAGTACTTCATCGCCACGCCCGGCGCCCGCAAGGGCCTGGTCGACACGGCGCTGCGTACCGCCGACTCGGGTTACCTGACCCGTCGGCTCGTCGACGTGGCACAGGAACTGATCATCCGCGAGATCGACTGCGGCACGACGCTCGGCCTGTGGATCGAGCACGTCGAGAAGGACACCGCGAACCGTCGCTCGTACCTCGAGACCAAGCTGTTCGGTCGTGCGTTGTCGCAGGACATCACGCTCTCCGACGGCACGGTGCTGCGCCGCAACACACTGGTCGGCGATGCCGAGATGGATGCACTGCGCGAGGACGCGTCGGTGAACCGCGTGCGAGTGCGCTCGGTCGTCACCTGCGACGCCGAGCTGGGCGTGTGTGCCCTGTGCTACGGCCGCTCGCTGGCAACCGGCAAGGAGATCGAGCTCGGCGAGGCTGTCGGCGTCATCGCCGCCCAGTCGATCGGCGAGCCCGGCACCCAGCTGACGATGCGTACCTTCCACACCGGTGGTGTGGCAGGTAAGGACATCGCCGGTGGTCTGCCACGCGTGGTCGAGTTGTTCGAGGCTCGCACGCCCCGCGGCTCGGCCCGTCTGGCCAAGGCGACGGGCGTGGTGCGCATCGGCGACGACGAGGGCAAGGGCATCCCGGTCATCGTGGTCGGCGACGACGGCGAGGAGCAGCCGGCCATCGTGCTGCCGTCGGGCAGCCGCCCGATCGTGGCTGACGGCGACGAGGTGAAGGCCGGTGACCCGATCACCGACGGTCCCTTCGACCCGAAGGAACTGATGGAGATCAAGGGCATCCGCGAGACCCAGACGTACCTCGTCGAGGAAGTGCAGAAGGTGTACCGCGATCAGGGTGTGTCGATCCACGACAAGCACATCGAGCTCATCGTGCGCCAGATGACCCGCCGGGTCGGCGTGCAGGAGCCGGGTGACACCTCGTTCCTGCCCGGCGAGCGTGCCGACGCGAAGGTGTTCCGTGACACCAACCGTCGCATGGTCGAGGAAGGCAAGAAGCCAGCCGAGGGTCGTCCTGAGATCATGGGCATCACCAAGGCATCGCTGGCCACCGAGAGCTGGCTGTCGGCGGCCTCCTTCCAGGAGACCACCCGCGTGCTCACCGAGGCGGCCATCGACGGCAAGGGCGACGGCCTGCTGGGCCTGAAGGAGAACATCATCATCGGCAAGCTCATCCCTGCCGGTACCGGCATGATGCGCTATCGCGACTTCGACACCGTCGCTCCCGAATACCAGCCCATGGCGTACTTCAGCACTGAGGTCGAAGAGGATCCCTCGGCGTACCTCAGCACGCTGCACGGCACCTACAGCTCCGACGCAACCGACGAACCGGCTGCCGAGGGTTGATCCACACAACGGCGGGTTGCCGCATTGCGGTGCCAGCCATAACATTGCAGGGTCCTGTCCGGCCACCCGGTCGGCAGGCCACGAACACGACGCAGAGGTAAACGCGTGCCCACCATTCAGCAGCTCGTCCGGCAAGGTCGCAGCACCAAGTTCTCGAAGACCAAGACGCCGGCCCTCAAGGGCTCGCCGCAGCGTCGCGGCGTGTGCACCCGCGTGTACACGAACACCCCGAAGAAGCCGAACTCGGCGCTGCGCAAGGTGGCCCGTGTGCGTCTCACCAGTGGTGTCGAGGTCACGGCCTACATCCCGGGCGAGGGTCACAACCTGCAGGAGCACAGCATCGTGCTCGTGCGCGGTGGCCGCGTTCGCGACCTGCCGGGTGTGCGCTACAAGATCATCCGCGGTGCGCTCGACGCCGCCGGCGTGAAGAACCGCAAGCAGGCCCGCAGCCGTTATGGCGCCAAGGCCGGCAAGTAACAGGAACGGTAAGGATTCGACATGCCCCGCAAAGGTCCCGCCCCCCGTCGTGAGCTGATGCCCGACCCCATCTACCGTTCGCTGCTGGTCACCCAGCTGGTGAACAAGGTGATGCTGCACGGCAAGCGCTCGGTCGCCGAGAAGATCGTGTACGACGCCCTCAAGATCGTCGAGACGAAATCGGGCGCCGAGCCCATCGCCACGCTGAAGCGTGCGGTCGACAACATCAAGCCGCCGCTCGAGGTGCGCAGCCGTCGCGTGGGTGGCGCCACCTACCAGGTGCCGGTGGAAGTGCGCCCGCGTCGTGCGAGCACGCTGTCGATCCGCTGGCTGGTCGACTTCAGCCGTGCCCGTCGTGAGAAGACGATGGCCGAGCGTCTGGCCAACGAGGTGCTCGATGCCGCCAACGGCCTGGGCGCAGCGATCAAGCGTCGCGACGACATGCAGAAGATGGCCGAGAGCAACAAGGCGTTCGCCCACTACCGCTGGTGAGCCGCTGCGGCCACGCCGCACCGTTCTGCACCGAACCCGCCCCGAGGGGCGGGTTCGGTCGTTTTCGGGTCAGGGCTGCGGGGTGGCCTGACGGCGCAGTCGCCGGGCCAGTTCGGCGGCGCCCATTGCCGTGCCCGTGATCACCGTGAGGTGCCCCATCTTGCGGCCTGGCTGTGCCTCGGTCTTACCGTAGAGGTGCAGGTGCGCAGCGGCGTTCGCCATGACTGGCGCCCAGTCGGGGTCGCCGTGCTGCCACATGTCGCCCATCAGGTTGGCCATCGCGACGCCCTTCACCAGCAACTCGGTCTCGCCCAGCGACAGGCCGCACACGGCGCGCACCTGCTGTTCGAACTGGCTGGTGTTGCAAGTGTTCAGCGTGTAGTGGCCGCTGTTGTGCGGCGCCGGAGCGATCTCGTTCACGTAGACGTCGTTGCCCACCACGAACATCTCCACCGCCATCGTCCCGACGAACTCGAGTTCGCGAGCGATGTAGGTGCAGAGGTCGGTGGCAGCCTCGGGCGCACCGGGCGGCAGGTATGCGGGAGTGTGGGTGACGTCGAGCACGCCGCGCAGGTGTTGGTTCTGCGACACGGCGTAGGTGGCCACGCGGTCGTCGGCGGTGCGGGCCAGCACCACGCTGAGTTCGCGGTCGAGGGGCAGTTTCTGCTCCAGCACGCATGCCACGCCGCCCAGCGACTGCCACGCCGAGGCCACTTCGTCGTGGTCGGCGCAGACCACCTGTCCGTTGCCGTCGTGACCGTGGCGCGCCGTCTTGAGGATGGCGGGGTACGAGAAGTCGGCGGCTGCGGCCAGGGTGGCGTCGTCGACGACCGTCACGTATGGGGAGACGGGGGCTCCGATGTCTTCCAGGAACTGCTTCTCGGCGATGCGGTCCTGGCAGATGGCGATGGTGTCGGGACTTGGGTGCACCACGGTGCGGTCAGCGATGGTGGCGAGGGCAGCGGTGGGTGCGTCCTCGAAGTCGATCGTGACGGCGGCGCAGGTGGAGGCCAGTTGCTCGAGCGCGTCGGGGTCGTCGTACTCCGCGACGATGTGCACGTCGGCGATCGCCCCGGCCGGCGATGTGGCG
>JBJTXX010000165.1:0-2736 GCA_046082485.1 Actinomycetota bacterium | reverse complement strand
GCCAGCACGTGCACGCCGGCGACCGGTGGCTGGACCTGCCGGGTGTGTGCATCGCCCTGCTCGACACGGTCATCCCCACCCAGACCACCGGCACCATCCGGCCCGCCACGGTGGAGTGGCTGCACGACATGCTGGCCACGCCGGGCGACGACCGGCCGGTGCTGGTCATGGGCCACCACCAGCAGTGGATACCCGGCGGCACCGACGGCGCGGGCAACGACGAACACCGCTCCGAGGGCTACTACGGTCTGCACCCCGACGCCAGCGACGCACTCGACGAGGTGGCAACGGTTCGCCCGCGCATCGTTGCCTACACGGCCGGCCACACGCACCTTCACCGGGTGCGGCACATGCGGTGCGGCGTGCCGAGCATCGAGGTCGGCTGCGTGAAGGACTTTCCCGGCACGTGGGCCGAGTACCGCGTGCACGAGGGCGGCATCCAGCAGGTGGTGCACCGCATCAGCGAGCCGACAGCACTCGCCTGGAGCGAGCGGTGCCGCGGGCTCTACCGCGATTTCGGGATCGACTACCAGTCGTATGCGCTGGGCAGACTGGAGGACCGATGCCTGAACATTCCCCTGCGCACCACGTGACCGCTGCCCACGCCACCGCGCCCCACGACCTCACCGGGCCTCTGGCCGACCTCCGGGTCATCGACCTCGCCACGGTGCTGGCGGGGCCGAACTGTGCGCGCTATCTCGCCGACTTCGGTGCCGACGTCATCAAGGTCGAGCGACCCGACGGCGGCGACAGCCTGCGCAACCTCGCGTGGCGCGACCCCCGCGACGGCCAAGGTCTTTGGTGGAAGATGGTGAACCGCAACAAGCGCACCGTTGCCCTCGACCTCAAGGACCCCGACGACGTGGCCGTGCTGCTGCACCTCGTGGAGGAAGCCGACGTGCTGGTGGAGAACTTCCGGCCCGGCACCCTCGAGCGGCTGGGTCTGGGGCCCGACATGCTGCACGACGCCAACCCCGACCTGGTGATCACCCGCGTCACCGGCTTCGGCCAGACGGGGCCGTACGCGGGTCGACCCGGCTTCGCCACGATCGCCGAGAGCATGTCGGGCTACTCGGCCATCAGCGGTTACGACGACGGCCAGCCGCTGCTGCCGCCGATCGCCCTCACCGACGAACTGACCGGCGTGGTGGCGGCGTTCGCCACGATGGTGGCCGTGCACAGCGGTGTCGGTCAGGTGGTCGACGTCAGCCTGCTCGAGAGCATGTTCGCGATGATGAGCCCGCTGGTGTCGCTGTTCGGGGTGAGCGGCGAACAGCAGCCGCGACTAGGTGCCGGCCTGCCCTACACCGTGCCGCGCGGCACCTACCGCTGTGCCGACGGGAAGTGGGTGGGGCTGTCCGCTTCCAGCGACTCGGTGGCCGCCCGCGTGCTGAAGGTGCTGGGCGTGGAGGGCGACCCACGGTTCACCACGTTCGGCGAACGCATGGCCCACCGTCCGGATCTGGAACAGGTGATGTCGCAGTGGTGCAGCGAACGCGATCAACAGGAGGTGCTGCGCGTGTTCACCGAGGCCGAGGCCGCGATCGGGCCCGTGCTCGACATGGCCGACATCGCCGACGACCCGCACTTCGCGGCGCGCTGCGCCATCGTGGAACTGGAGGGCACCCCGATGCAGGGACTGATCGCGAAACTCAGCGCCACGCCCGGCGCCCTGAAATGGCAGGGCCGGGCGCTCGACGCGGACGGCGAACGCATCCGCGAACGAGGATGGGCACGATGAGCGCTACGGCACCCCGCGCTTACGTTGCCGGTCCGCTGTTCGACGAGGGCGAACGGTGGTGGATCGAGAAGGTCGATGCCCTCGTGGCCGAGGCCGGATTCGTCACGTTCCTGCCCCACCGCGACAACCCGCCGAAGGACGAGTTCAACGTGCGGGAGATCTTCCTGAACGACAAGCGCGGCATCGACGAGTGCGACGTGGTGGTGGCGAACCTCAACGGCATCACCACCGACGACGGCACGGCATGGGAACTGGGTTACGCGTACGCGAACGGCAAGTACCTCATCGGTCTGCACACCGACTGGCGGGCGAGGTTCGCCCACGAAGTGGTGAACCTGATGCTGGAGTGTTCGCTGCACCGGATGACGCGCTCGCTCGACGAGCTGCGCGACGCGCTGGCCGAATGGCAGGCCGGGCAGGTGCGCGGCGACGGCGCCGCGGACTGAGTCGGCCGTCAGGCCTGCAGGCCGATGGGGCAACTGACCCCGGTTCCGCCGATACCGCAGTAGCCGTTCGGGTTCTTGGCCAGGTACTGCTGGTGGTACGGCTCGGCGTAGTAGTACTCGTCGAGGGGCTTCACCTCGGTGGTGATGGTGCCGTAACCCGCCTGTGCCAGACGCTGCTGGTACATCGCGAGGCTCGAGTGCACGGCGGCCGCCTGCGCGTCGTCGGTGGTGTATACCGCGCTGCGGTACTGCGTTCCCACGTCGTTGCCCTGACGCATCCCCTGCGTGGGGTCGTGGTTCTCCCAGAACACGCGCAGCAGTTCCTCGTACGACACCCTCGTAGGGTCGAACACCACCAACACGACCTCGGCATGGCCGGTGCGGCCGCTGCAGGCCTCCTCGTAGGTGGCGTTCGGGGTGTAGCCGCCGGCGTAACCCACCGAGGTCGAGTACACGCCGGGTGTCTGCCAGAACTTGCGCTCGGCGCCCCAGAAGCAGCCGAGGCCGAACACCGCGGTGTGCATGCCTTCGGGCCACGGGGGTGTGAGC
>JBJTXX010000164.1:0-3109 GCA_046082485.1 Actinomycetota bacterium | reverse complement strand
CACCGGCCGCTCCGCGATCGCCGGCATGCCCATACGCGCCAGGTCGGCACGCCCACTGGCCGTTGCCTCGGCCGACTGCACTGCCGAGTCGCCGTGCGACCACAGGGCCGGCACCGCGAACAACGCCACGGCCGCCACGGCGACCGCGCCCACCAGTGAACCGGTGCGCGCCCGTGCCTCGAGTCGCCTCCACGCTGGCGCCCCCACCATGCAGACCCCGAGGGCCGCTGCCGCCACCGCGGCCCGCGGCCCGGCGAGCAACAACGCGACGGACTGCACCGCCGCCGCTGCACCCGTGACCGACCGTTGCCACACCCGGCCCTCCAGCACCGCGGCAACCGCCACCACCAGCGCCACTGCCAGCAGGGTGCCCGTCGCACCGGCGTTGCCGACGGTGGTCGTGGCACCCGAGCCAACGCCATTCGCGATCGACTGGCCGATCGCCACCACGGCCACAACCGAGCCCACCACCGTCAGGGTGCGGAACCCGCGCTCGATGTCGACCACGTCGCGATGTGCCGCGCCCAGCAGCGTCACGCCGCCCAGCAACACCCATGCCACCACGCCCATTCGCGAGTTCGCGCTGCCCAGCAACGCGGTCGTCGGGTCGATCGACAGCACGCTCGAGAGGGTGAGCGCTGCCAGCAGTGCGGTCAGCGCCGTGAAACCCCTGCCCCAACCGACGGCCCCGTTCAACACGGCCGCGCCCAGACCCACCACGACCAGCACTGTCAGCACGGTCAACTTCGGCAGCAGGAAGCGGTCGAGACCGAACGGGGTTGCCACCAGCGCGGTAACGATCACCCCGTGGGTGCACCACTCCTGCGTTCTCAGGCTCGCCGCCGACATCTGCGGGCTTCCCGTGGTCACGTGTCCTCCCGGCTCGGCACCCTACCCGCCGCCTCGGTGGCCCGGTCAGTAGGCCTTGCCGGGGTTCAGCATGCCCGTGGGGTCGAAGGTGCGCTTGACGGCGCGCTGCCAGGCCAGGTGCACAGGGTCCACCTCGTCCTCCACGAACCGGCGCTTCAGCGTGCCCACGCCGTGCTCGGCGGCGATGGTGCCACCCAACGACAGCGCGAGCGCCACGATCTCGCCGAAGGCCAGGTGCACCCGTGCCACCTCGTCGGCGTCGTTGCCGTCGAACACCAGCATCGGGTGCATGTTGCCGTCGCCCGCATGGCCGATGGTCGGCAGCGCCACCCGGTGCCGCTCGCCGATCTGCACGATGCCGGCCAACAATTCCGCCAGACGCTCGCGGGGCACGGCCACGTCCTCGGGCAGCATCGCCTTGCCCAGCCGCTCGAATGCCGGCCACACCCGGCGCCGAACCTCCACGAACATGTCGCCCTCGGCGGGGTCGGTGACGTGGTGCACCTCGGTGGCTCCCGCGTTCGTGCAGCGCGCCGCCATCTGCTCGATGGCCCACTCGGCGCGGTCACCGCTGCTCTGGATGAGCAGCAGGCACGCGGCCTCGGTGTCGAGCCCCATGCCGTAGACGGTGTTCACCTGACGCAAGGCTGCTTGGTCGACGATCTCCATCAGGCTCGGCTCGAAGCCGTCCTCGAAGATGCGCAGGATGGCCTCGCCGGCGGCGGGCAGCGACGGGAAGAACGCCACGGCAGTGCACGGCGGCGACGGCTGCGGCAGCAACTTCACGGTCACCTCGGTCACCACGCCGAGCGTGCCCTCCGAGCCCACGAACACACCGGTCAGGTCCAGCCCCACCGTGCTCTTGATGGTGCGCCGACCGGTGCGGATGACCTCGCCCGAAGCCAGCACGACCTCCAACGCCACCACGTAGTCGCGGGTGACGCCGTAGCGCACGCAGCACAGTCCGCCGGCGTTGGTGGCCACGTTGCCACCGATGCTCGAGATCTCGTACGACGCCGGGTCGGGTGGGTAGAACAGCCCGTGCTCGGCGACGGCGCGCTTCAGGTCGGCGTTCAGCACGCCCGGCTGCACCCGCGCCATGCGGTTCGCCACGTCGATGTGCAGCACGCGGTTCATGCGGTGCAGCGACAGCATCATGCAGCCGTCGCTGGCGTTGGCCCCGCCGCACAGGCCGGTCCCGGCGCCTCGGGTAACGATCGGCACTCCGGCCGCCGCGGCCGCCTGCACCGCGGCCACCACTTCCTCGGTGGTGCGCGGCATCACCAGCACGGCCGCGGTGCCGGGGCGTTCGAACAGCGCACGGTCCTGCGAGTAGGCGGCGATCACATCGGGGTCGGCCTCGATGCAGTCGGCCTCGAGCCGCATCGTCAGTTCGTGCAGCAGTCGACCGCCGGCCCCATCCATCGGCCCGACACTACCGACCGGTCACGGTGAGCCAGCCCTATTGCTGGCGGGTGAACATCATGCGGGCCCGGATGTACTTCGCAATCATGACCACGAACAACGATTGGAAGAGGCCACCGACTGCCAGGCCGACTCCGACTCCGATGTATGGGTGGGAGGTTTCGAAGCCGTTGCCGATCTCCTCTTGTCTCGTGGCCAGGGCGAGTCCGACTATCACCGAGGCGGCCCCTAGTACCCATGCCAATACCTCCACGAGCAGAGCAATCTGCTCGGCCGCTCGAGCCACACCGCGAGCGGAGGGAACGGATGAATCATTGCTTGTGCTAGGCGACTGATAGGGCCTCGCATCATCCAAGACGGCAACCTGCTCGGAAGTGAGCACGCTGCCATGAGCCAATGAGTAGCGAACTGCGACCTCAGAGGGAACTTCAACGTAGCCAGGACCCATTGCTTGGCCGGGAGGAGTCACGGTGACGATTCGTGACTCGATGTGTATGAAGTACGGCATCTTCCGCCTCCGGTTGGGACTGGTCAATCCTGCCACTTTCGTGCGCTCGATTGAACGAGGCACGCCGGCCACGTGATCTTGATGTCAACGGTGCTGCGTGGGAGCCATCGCCGCTAATGGACCGGAATCAACCCGCCACCGCTCGCGGCACTCCTCACGGCCGCATCGGTGATGCGTTGTACGAGCGCGCCGTGGGCGATGTCGGGTTGGCACTGCCTGCCCTCGGCCACCGCGGTCACCCAGCCACGGGTCATCGCCTCGGTGCGGCGGAACACGTCGCGGTAGGTGTTGTGCACCGTGTCGGTG
>JBJTXX010000163.1:0-10419 GCA_046082485.1 Actinomycetota bacterium | reverse complement strand
GCGGGCCGCCCGCTCGGTGGGCAGGCTGAGCGCCTCGTCGAAACCGTTCGTGTGCAGGCTCTGCGTGCCACCCATGACCGCCGCCATCGACTGCACGGCGACTCGCACGATGTTGTTCTCGTGCTGCTGCGCCGTCAGCGTGCTGCCACCGGTCTGGGTGTGGAAGCGCAGAGCCTGCACACGAACGGTTTCGACGAGGCGCTCAGCCTGCCCACAGAGCGGGCGGCCCGCATCGCGCTGCGCACCCAGCAGGTCATCGGTTACGAGAGCGGGGTCGCCGACACCCCGGACCCCCTGGCCGGCAGTTACTTCGTCGAGACTCTCACCGACGAGGTCGAGCGCCTGGCGTGGGAGTACATCGCCCGCATCGACGAGATGGGCGGGGCCGTGGAGGCCATCGAGGCCGGGTTCCAGCAGGACGAGATCATGGAGGCCGCGTACTCGTACGCGAAGAGCATCGACGACGACGAACGGGTGATCGTGGGCGTGAACAAGTTCACCGTCGACAACGAACCCGAGCCGGAGGTGTTCCCCATCGACCCCTCACTGGAAGCCGGCCAGAAGGAGCGCCTGGCGCGCTTCAAGGCCGACCGTGACATGTCGGCGGTGATGGCGCGACTCGACGACGTGAAGGCGGCGGCACAGGGCACGCAGAACGTGCTGTACCCGATGAAGGAAGCCCTTCGGGTGGGTGCGACGCTCGGCGAGGTCAGCGATGCCCTGCGCGAGGTGTTCGGGGTCTACACGCCGCACTGACGGGCGCAGTAGGTTCGGCGTCCATGCAGCGAGCACCCGTCCGACGCGTTGCGGCACTGCTGATGTGCATCGCTTCGGTGTCGGTCGTCTCGTGCACCGGCTCCACCGAACCGCCGCCGGGCACCGTCGGTCCCGTGCCCGAACCATCCGGGCCCGACACGCTGCTGCCGGTGATCCCCGACACCGCGCCGGCCGACGTCAGCACCACCCTGCCGCCGGACGTGCTGTTCGGGGCCGACATGTGCCTGGCCCTCTCCGCCGAGGACTTCCGTGGTGTGCGGTTCGGATCGTCGACGTCGGGCCGGTTGGTGCAGACACTTCGGGTCTCGGAGGACGCGTGCCAGTTCGACGTGTCCGTCGGCTCGGACGTGTATCCCGTGCTGGTGCGGGCCCGCTCGCAGCCCGACTTCGTGGCGCCCACCGAGGGCGACGAGGAGATCGAGGAACTCGACGGGCCCGGCCTCGTGGCGAGGGGAGTGCAGTTCGAGGACCGCTACGAGGTGACCGTGAAGGTCGAGAACGGGTTCTTCGCCGTGTCGGCGCCCACGCGCGATGCCGCGCTGGAACTGGCGGCGAGGGCCGTGCCACGGGCTGACGACCCGCCGCCGCCCTCCACGTCGACCACCATCCCCAAGCTCACCCCGCCGACCACCGCCACCACGACCACCGCTACGACCCCCGCCTCATCCACCCCCACCCCCACCACCGAGGATGTCGCGCCCTGATCGTGGCGAACCATCGAAAGGGGCGCGACGTCCTCGCCGGAACGGCGGGTCAGTCGGCGAGGTGGTGGAGGGTCACCGGAGGGCGATCAGGGGCGGCCGGTGATGTCGTGGGCCAGCCGAGGTAGATGATCGCGGCCACGTGGGTGCCGGGTTCGAAACCGCACAGGTCGGCGACCGGGTCGTTGGCGCCCTTCGGGCACGAGCCCCAGTAGGTGGCCAGTCCTCGTGCCGTGGCGGCGAGCAGCAGGTTCTGGATGCCTGCTGCGGTGGCGTCGCGGTTCTCGGCCGTACGGTCGGGGCTGTCGCCGGGCGCCGAACCCACGACGAGGGTCGCCGGAGTGCGCAGGTACTTGCCGCGGGCCTTGGTCACCTTCTCCGGCGGGTCGCCGTGTGCATGCATGGCGTCGGCGATCACCTCACCGAGCCGGGCGCGGCCCTCGCCGTCGACGAGCGTGAATCGCCACGGCCAGGTACGCTTGTGGTTCGGCGCCCACTGCGCCAGAGAGCACAACTCCTCGACCAGCCCGAACGGCACCGGCCGGTCGTCGACCAGCATGCTGGTGCGTCGACTGCGGATGAGGTGGTCGAGTTCGGCAGGGTTCATGAGTGAGCGTGGATGTGGCCGACCACGAGGTCGACCCATCGCCGCCACAGTTGCGGCGGGTAGTCGTGACCCATGCCCTCGATCAGCTCGAACCGTGCCCCGGGGATCAGGTCGGCAGTCCGCTGGCCACCGTTGGGCATGAGGAGCGTGTCGCGGTCACCGTGGATCACGAGCGTGGGCGTGGTGACGCCGGGCAGGCGCTCGGCCCGCGATCCGCTGCGTGCCACGGCCATGAATTGGCGGCCGACGCCGGGCGGGTCGAAACTGCGGTCGAAGGCGCGTTCGGCGTCGGCCCGCCAGCGTGCCTCGTCGGCGAACTCGGGGCTGCCCCATTCGCGCAGCCCGTTGATCCACTGCTGCACGTATTCCTCGCGGTTCGTTGCGCCGGGAGCGGTGAGCAACTCCCACGCCCTCGGTGAACTCTGGCGGTACTCGGGCTCGCCGGTGGTGCTCATGACCGAGGTCATGGTGAGCAGACGCTCTCGGTGCTCGATGGCCATCGTCTGCACGATCATGCCGCCCATCGACAGACCCATCACGTGGGCGCGCTGCACACCGAGCGCGTCGAGCACGGCCATGCCATCGGCCGCCATGTCGGTGAGCGTGTACTCGGCATCGGGCAGGTGCGAACTGAGGCCGACGTCGCGGTTGTCGTAGCGCACCACCTGCAGACCTTCGGCGGCGAACATCTCGCACCAGGCATCTTGGAAGTTGATGCACTGGCTGCCGAGGCCGTTCACCAGCAGCAGCGTCGGATCGGTCGGGTCGCCGAAGGCATCGAAGTGGATTCGGACGTCACCGTTGCGTGCTGCGTCGGTGCGAACCTCAGGCACCTTCGAGGATCTCCTTGCGCACCTCGCGCTTGAGGAACTTGCCGCTCGCGTTGCGCGGGATGGGCTCGGTGCGGAACCACACCTTCGACGGGATCTTGTAGGCGGCGAGGTTGCCCTTCAGGAAGTCGCGCAGCTCGTCAGCCGTGAGGCTGGCCCCGTCCTTCAGCACGAGGCATGCCGCCACTTCCTCACCGAGACGGTCGTCGGGCACGCCGAAGACGATGGCCTCCATCACTGCGTCGTGGTGGTAGATGGCCGCCTCGACCTCGCTGCAGTAGACGTTCTCGCCGCCGCGGATGACCATGTCCTTGGCGCGGTCGACGATGAACACCCAGCCGTCCTCGTCGATGCGGGCGATGTCGCCGGTGTTCAGCCAGCCGTCCTTGATGGAGTCGGCGGTGGCCTCGGCGCGGTTCAGGTAGCCCTTGATCGTGATGCTGCCGCGCACGCAGAGGATGCCGACGGTGTCGGGACCGTCCGGCAGGTCGTTGCCGTCTTCGTCGACCAGCTTGTAGTCGAGGGTGGGCACCACCGGGCCGCACGAGGCGGGCTTGGCGAGGTAGAAGCGCGACGAGTTGGCGGTGATGATGCCGTGCGTCTCGGTCATGCCGTAGCCGGTGGTGGGGGCGCCCTTCTCGAGCGCGCTGTCGATCTTCTTCACGAGGTCGGGCTGCACTGCCGAGCCGCCGCCGCTGATGCCGACGAGGGTCGACGTGTTGCGGGTGGGCCAGTCGGGGTGCATCAGCAGTTCGCGGCCCATGGTGGGCACACCCGAGAAGTTGGTGACGCTCTCGCGCTCGATCAGTTCGAGCGCGCGGCCGGCGTCCCACTTGTACATCAGCACGATGGTGGCGCCGCTGGCAGTGGCCGGGTGCAGCACGCAGTTGCAGGCCGTGACGTGGAACAGGGGAGTGGGTGCCATGAACACGGGCGGGTTGGCGGCCGGCCCGGCCTTGGGCGGGGGCAGTTCGCCGGCCGCCACGGCCTTCGCCTCGGCCGATGCGATGGCGGTGCTCATGTAGACGATGTTGAGCAGGTTGTGCACCGAACCGCGGTGGGTGAGTTGGGCGCCCTTGGGGAATCCGGTGGTGCCGGACGTGTAGAAGATCGTGGCGTCGTCGTCGGGGCCGATGGCCACGTCGGGCAGGCTGCCGGGGTCTGCAGCCGCCATCACGTCGGCCCAGGTGGTGGCGTTCGACGGCAGTGCTCGCTCGGTGCGAACGCTGACCACGTGCATCGGGCGCGGCATGCGCACACGCACTGCCTCGAGCACGTGGCCGAGGCGCTCGAGCCGCTCGTCGTCCACGATCACGACCTTCGGTGTGCTGTCGTCGAGTGCGTATTCCATCTCGTTCGGAGTCCACCATGCGTTCATGCCCACGCATGCGGCCCCCACGGCGAGCGACGCCCAGTACCCGATGATCCACTCGGGGTAGTTGCGCATGGCAAGGGCGACGCGGTCACCGGGTTGCACACCCTGTGCCACCAGGTGGGCAGCGAGCTTGCGCACCTGCTCGTGCGCCTGGGCGTAGCTGTAGTGCTCGTCCTCGTAGACGATGTAGGTCTTGTCGCCGTGGGCGGCCGTCGACTGCCACAGCAGTTTCATGTTCGGCGGCGCCGAGTCGAAGACGCGAACGGGAACGCCGCGCACCTCGATGGTGCTCATGTGGAAGGGCATGCCCTCGGCTTCGAGTTCGGCACGTGCAGCTCGGTAGTGGGTGATCACGCCGCCGATGCTGCCAGACGGCTGGTGACGGGCGCCACACGGACCGGCGACGACTACCGTTCGCTGAATGGGTGTGGAGCGGTTGCGTGTCGGCCCCGACGGGGTGGTGCGCTGCTGGTGGTGCGGCGACGACCCGCTCTACGTGCGCTACCACGACGACGAGTGGGGTCACGAGGTGGTCGACGACACCCGCCTGTTCGAGAAGCTGTGCCTCGAGGGGTTCCAGTCGGGGCTGTCGTGGCTCACCATCCTCCGCAAGCGTGACAACTTCCGGGCTGCCTTCGACGGCTTCGATCCGGCCGCGGTGGCCGAGTACGGCCCCGCCGACGTGGAGCGTCTGCTCGGCGACGCCGGCATCGTGCGCCACCGGGGCAAGATCGAGAGCACCATCAACAACGCCCGGCGGATGCTCGAACTCGAGGCCGACCACGGCTCGCTGTACCAGTGGGTGCAGCAGTACCGACCCGAACCCGTGCGCCTCACCGTCGACAGCGAGTTCCGGGCCACGTGCCCCGGGAGCGTGGCGATGTCGAAGGCGCTGAAGAAGATGGGCTGGTCGTTCGTCGGTCCGACCACCCTGTACGCGTTCATGCAGGCGATGGGCCTGGTGAACGACCACATCGCCGGCTGCGAACGCGAACCCTGACGCCGAGGCCTTCTGGGCGTGATTCGTCCCATTTCGGCTTCTGGGCGGGTTCCGCCCCGGATTCCGGGACGGAACCCGCCCAGAAAATGATGGAGCGCCGACGCATGGACGCAGTGAAGATGGCGGCATGGTCACCATCGAGCGCATCCGGCCCGACGACTGGGTCGCCCTGCGCGCGGTGCGGATCGCGGCGCTCACCGACAGCCCCTCGGCATTCGGCTCGACGCTCGAGCGTGAGCTCGCGTTCAGCGACGCCGACTGGCAGTTGCGTGCTGACGCGAGCGCCAGTGGCTCGGAGCGGGCGACGTTCCTGGCCCGGTCGGGCGGTGAGGTGGTCGGCATCGTCGGCGGGTTCGTCGACGGCGACGCAGTCGAATTGGTGAGCATGTGGGTGGCGCCGCCCGCGCGTGGCACGGGACTCGGGCGGTCATTGGTGGAACGGGTCGTGGAGTGGACGACCGACGACACCGAGGCGCCGCGCGTCGACCTGTGGGTGGTGCGCGGCAACGACGCGGCGCTCCGGCTCTACGAGTCGGTCGGCTTCGCGGTCACCGACGACGTGCAGCCGCTGCCGAGCGACCCGTGCAGGGACGAGATCCGCATGACCCTCGCCGTCCGCTGACCGCGCGAACTCAAGTTCGCGCGCCGTGTCGCGGGTCAGTCGTTGGCGTGGAGGGCGGCGTTGAGGCCGTCCCACTTGGCGCTGCGAGGGAGTGCCTCCACGGCGCCGGTCTGGCTGTTGCGGCGGTACAGCAGGCCGCTGGCACCGCTGATCTGACGGGCCTTCACCACCTGCACACCGTCGGGGCCGTGGACCGCGACGAGCGTGCCGGCCGTGACGTACAGGCCGGCTTCGACGATGCACTCGTCGCCCAGGCTGATGCCGATGCCGGCCTCCGCGCCGAGGAGGCAGCGCTCGCCGATGCTGATCATCTCCTTGCCGCCACCCGACAGCGTTCCGATGATGGATGCGCCGCCACCGATGTCGCTGCCGTCGCCCACGACCACGCCCTGGCTGATGCGGCCCTCCACCATCGAGGTGCCGAGCGTGCCGGCGTTGAAGTTCACGAACCCCTCGTGCATCACCGTGGTGCCCGGCGCCAGGTGCGCGCCGAGGCGCACGCGGTCGGCGTCGGCGATACGCACGCCGGTCGGGACCACGTAGTCGGTCATGCGCGGGAACTTGTCGAGGCCGTGCACGGTGAGCACGCCGCCACCGGTGCGGACGCTCCACCGCACGTCGTCGACACGGTCGACCGGCACGGGGCCGAGGTTCGTCCACGCCACGTTGGTGAGCAGACCGAACAGACCGTCGAGGTTCTGCTGGCGCGGCTTCATCAACCGGTGTGACAACAGGTGCAGTCGCAGGTACGCGTCGCTGGCGTCGGCCGGCTTGGCGGTGGTGTCGATGCTCTGCTCGACGGCCACGATGCGCACGCCGCGGAGGTCGTCGCGTCGTTCGGCCGTGCGATACACACCGAAGCCATCGCCACCCGGCGCGTCGCCCAGCCCGACCTCGCGGTACCACGTGTCGAGTACGGCGCCGTCGTCGGTCACCGTGGCGAGGCCGCGTCCCCATGCTGTGGTCATCGTGCAGTTCCTTTCATCGTCGGTGGGTGATTTCGCGTTCGCTGGTGGCCATGTGCTGCGACTCCCGCCGGGTCAGAACACTTCGGGGCGAAGGGTGGGGAACAGGATCACTTCCTTGATCGAGCTCACACCGCTGATGAGCATGGCTACGCGGTCCATGCCGATGCCGAGGCCACCGGTGGGCGGCAGGCCGTACTCGAGGGCCCGCAGGTAGTCCTCGTCGACGGTGCCACGCTCGGCGTCGCCCGCGTCCTTTGCTGCCTGCTCCTCCTCGAAGCGAAGGCGCTGTTCGACCGGGTCGTTCAACTCGGTGTAGCCGTTGGCCAACTCACGCGCACCGACGAACAACTCGAACCGCTCGGTGAGGTGCGGGTCGTTGCGGTCGACACGGGCGAGCGGCGAGATCTCGACCGGGTGGCCGGTGACGAACGTGGGTGCGATGAGCGTGTGCTCGGCGGTGTGCTCGAACAGTTCCTCGATGATCTTGCCCGAGCCCCATCGTGGGTTCACCGACACGCCGTGCTTCGCGGCGAGTGCCCGAAGTTCCTCGACCGGTTGCGACGGGTGCACGGCCACGCCGGTGGCCTCGTGCACCAGGTCGATCATGCGTGCCCGCCGCCACGGCTGGGCGAGGTCGATCTCCTCGGTGCCGCCGTCGGGACGGTACACCGTCACCACGCTGCTGCCGGTGGAATCGACGGCCGCCCGGGTGATGAGCGTCTCGGTGATGTCGATCATCTCCTCGACGTCGACGAACGCCTGGTACAGCTCCATCATCGTGAACTCTGGGTTGTGGCGGGTGCTGATGCCCTCGTTGCGGAAGATGCGACCGATCTCGAACACCCGCTCCATGCCGCCCACGATGAGCCGCTTGAGGTGCAGCTCGAGCGCGATGCGCAGGTACAGCTGCATGTCGAGCGTGTTGTGGTGGGTGATGAAGGGCCGCGCGTGCGCACCGCCGGCCTCCACGTGCAGAACCGGTGTCTCGACCTCGATGAAGCCACGATCGTGGAGAGTGCGACGGAACGAGGCGATCACGGCGTGGCGGATGCGGAAGTTGCGACGGGCGTCGCCGTTGACGATGAGGTCGGCGTACCGCTGGCGGAACCGGGTGTCGGTGTCGGTGAGGCCGTGCCACTTGTCGGGCATCGGACGCACGGCCTTCGACAGCAGTTCGGCGCGCTCGACCTTCACGCTCAACTCGCCCTTGCGTGTGGTCATCACGGTGCCGTGCACACCCACCCAGTCGCCGAGGTCGAGACCCTTGAACGCCTCGAACCCGTCGTCGCCGACCACGGCCTTGGAGACGAACAGCTGCACGTCGTCGTCGCGGTCGCGAACGGTGGCGAACACCAATTTGCCGCTGTCGCGCATCAGCATGATGCGGCCGGCAACGGCCACCTGCACCTCGGTCTCGGTGCCGGGCTCGAGCTCGCCGTGGGCGCGGCGTAGCTCGGTGAGCGTGTGCGAGCGATCGAACCGATACGGGTATGGGTTGGTGCCGCCATCGCGCAGGTCGGTGAGCTTCTGCAGGCGCTTGGCCTTCTCGGCGGCGAGACCGCTGCCCGACATGGTGTCGGAAGGCTCGAGGGCGTCGTCAGGAAGGGTTTCGTCGCTGCTCACAGGGAGTTGACGGTAGCCGCGGGCGGATGCGAACGAGGGATTGTTAGCCTCGCATCGGTCGTCGGGTCGTCGGAGCACACGGACGGAGGTGGGTGAGTGGCCGGTCGTCGCCTCGGGGCGATGTCGTTGCTGGGAGTGATGGTCGCGTTCTCCGTCGGTGCGGCAGGTGCCGACCCGCTGGTGCCGCAGGTCGACCAAGGGGCGTCCGCGGAGGCGGTGGCTGCACCACTCGAAGTCGCCGTCGATGCCGTCTCGGTGTTCCAGACCGGGGAACTGGAGACGCCCGTGCGTGATGCGGCGCTGGCGGCGGCACTCGAGGCGGGTGCGCCCGCGGTGGTCGGGCGGGGGTTCACGTCGCTCATGACCAGGTTGCGGCGTGGTGCCGGTGTGGTGCAGCAGTCCACCGGCGCCGGTTGGGGCTTTCCGATGGCGGTCACGTCGTTGCCCCTCGACGCGGTGGCTGCCGTGATGGGTCGTGATGTGTCCTCCGTGCTGGCTGCCGGGCAGGTGACGATGGGCGAGACCAGCGCCTCGATCCGTGGGGCGCAGGTGGGTGACGTGATCGACCTCGTGGGCCCGTTCGGCAGCACCGTGTCGTTCACGATCGGCCGCATCGGCACCGACACCGAGGTGGGTGGCGCGGAACTGGTCATGAGTCCGACGATGGCCGACCGACTGGGTGCCACCATCCCCACCCGGGTGCTGGTGTACGGCCAGTTCGACCGCGTCGCGCTGCAGGGCTCGCTGCGCAGTCGTGGTCTGTACGCGAACACCAAGGTGCGCATCCGCCACTCCTGGGATGCGCCCGACCCCGACAGCACGCTGGGCATGGCCGCCACCAAGAAGGTCTTGGGCGAGTTCGACCTGTACTACGCGGGGCTCTCCACCAACGACTGGACGAAGATGAACGCCAATTGGGTGGCGACCTACTTGCCGCCGAGTCGTGAGCTGTACCCCACCGGAATCCGTGCCCGCTGCAACGTGGCGGTGCGTGCCGACCTGCGGGCAGCGCTGCAGGAAGTGGTCGATTCGGGACTCTCGTGGACCATCGACGCAGCGAACGCGAACTCCTACGGCGGGTGCGCTACTGGCACCGTGCGCTTCGCGCGTGTCACCCAGGTGCTCGGCAGCGTCTCGCGTCACTCCTGGGGGCAGCCCCTCGACACCAACACCGTGACCAACTGCCAGGGTTGCGTGCCGCGCATGGACTGCAGGGTGGTGCGCATCTTCCGCAAGCACGGCTTCGCGTGGGGTGGCAACTTCCTGACACCCGACGGCATGCACTTCGAATGGGTGGGTGAGCCGCGCCACACGCTGCAGTTCCCCTCCAAGTACTGCCCGAACCTCGCAGCGCCGGTGCAGACGCAATCGTTGCCCGGTTCGACACGGCCGGCCGGACGAGACACGATGTTTGCCGACGATGGATTGACCGACGAATGACACCCCTCACCGCCCTGCCTCTTACCGCCCTGCCCCGCACCGCACTGCCCCTCGAGCCGGTTCGCGTCTGGATCGCCGAACGCATCCGCGAACGCGTGGTGGGTGACGATGCCGATGGCAAGGCCGCGGCCATCTTCGACGCGCCCGGACCCCGCTGGTTCGACGAGGAGCGCATCATCCGCCGGGTGCACGCCGATGCCTCGATGTTCGTGGGAGGTCTGCGGGCACTGCTGCTGCAGTCGATGCACCCGCTGGCGATGGCGGGCGTTGCGCAGCACTCCGACTACCGCACCGACCCGTGGGGCAGGCTGCAGCGAACCGCCGATTTCCTCGCCGCCACCACGTTCGGCACCGCCGAACTCGCCGAAACCGCTGTGGGGCGTGTGCGCATGGTGCACCAGCGCGTGCGCGGCCGCGCAGCCGACGGGCGGCCGTACTCCGCCAACGATCCCCACCTGCTGCGGTGGGTGCACATC
>JBJTXX010000162.1:0-9373 GCA_046082485.1 Actinomycetota bacterium | reverse complement strand
GTTCTGGCCGCGCAGTGGGTTCACGCCCACGCCGTCGCGGCCGAGGTTGCCGGTGGCCATGGCCAGGTTCGCCATGCCCATCACCATCGTCGAGCCCTGGCTGTGCTCGGTGACCCCGAGGCCGTAGTAGATGGCACCGTTGCCGGCCGCCGCGTACAGGCGGGCGGCGGCACGCACCTCGGCGGCGGGCACACCCGTGTGGGCCTCCATCGCCTCCGGGCTGTTCTCTGGCTGCGAGACGAACGCTGCCCAGGCGGCGAACTCCGCGGGGTCGCAGCGCTCGGTGACGAACGCGTGGTCGACGAGGTCCTCGGTGACGATGACGTGCGCCAGCGAATTCACCACGGCCACGTTCGTGCCCGGCCGCAACTGCAGGTGGTGGGCGGCCGTGATGTGCGCGGTCTTCACCAGGTCGATGCGACGCGGGTCGACCACCACGATCTGTGCGCCATCACGCAGGCGGCGCTTGAGCCGCGAGGCGAACACCGGGTGTGCATCGGTGGGGTTCGCGCCGATGAGCAGCACGACATCGGCCCGCTCGACCGACTTGAAGTCCTGCGTGCCCGCCGACGTGCCGAACGCCTGCGACAGACCGAAACCCGTGGGCGAGTGGCACACGCGGGCACATGTGTCGACGTTGTTGTTGCCGAAGGCCGTGCGGATCATCTTCTGCACCGCGAACACTTCCTCGTTCGTGGTGCGCGACGACGTGATGCCGCCGATCGATCCACGGCCGTGACGGTCCTGGATGTCCTTCAGGCGGGAGGCCGCGTGCTGGATGGCTTCCTCCCACGACACCACGCGCCATTCGTCGTCGATGGTCTCGCGCACCATCGGGTGCAGTTGACGGTCCTTGTGGGTGGCATAGCCCCAGGCGAAACGACCCTTCACGCACGAGTGCCCCTCGTTGGCACCGCCGTCCTTGTACGGCACCATGCGCACGACTTCCTCGCCCTGCATCTCGGCCTTGAACGAACAGCCGACGCCGTAGTAGGCGCAGGTGGTCAGCACCGTGCGCCGCGGTTGGCCCATCTCGATGACGCTGTTCTCGGTGAGGGTGGCCGTGGGGCACACCTGCACGCATGCACCGCAACTGACGCAGTCGCTGTCGAGGAACGAACCCTTGAAGCCTGCGTTCACCCGCGAACCGAAGCCGCGGCCGGCGATCGTGAGGGCGAAGGTGCCCTGCACTTCCTCGCAGGCCCGCACGCAGCGCGAGCACACGATGCACTTCGAGGTGTCGAAGGTGAAGTACGGGTTCGAGGTGTCCTTCTCGAGACCCAGGTGGTTCGAGCCCTCGTAGCCGTAGCGCACCTCGCGCAGGCCCACCGCACCCGACATGTCCTGCAGTTCGCAGTCGCCATTGGCGGCACAGGTGAGGCAGTCGAGCGGGTGGTCGCTGATGTAGAGCTCCATCACACCACGGCGCAGCTTCTCGAGCTTGGGCGATTGGGTGGTGACGTTCATGCCCGGCGCCACCGGGGTGGTGCACGAGGCGGGGGTGCCACGACGACCGTCGATCTCCACCAGGCACAGGCGGCACGAGCCGAACGGGTCGAGCCGGTCGGTGGCGCACAGCTTGGGGATGTCGACACCGGCAAGCGCCGCAGCGCGCATCACCGAGGTGCCCTCCGGCACGGTGATCTGCTGGCCGTCGATCATCACGGGCACGGTGTCCGGGGCCGGGGCGCGGCCTCGGTCGGCGGGCGGTGTGCCCAGGTCGTGCTCGTCGATCAGCATCGAGAGGGGAAGCGTCATGAGGTGGCTCCTTCCGCGCGGTGGAAGTCCTCGGCGAAGTGGGTGAGGGCGCTGCGCACGGGGTAGGGGGTGAACCCACCCATCGCGCACAGTGAGGCGTCGGCCATGACCTCGCAGAGGTCGACCAACGTGTCGATGTTGCGTTCGCGGTCGATGCCCGCGGTGATCTTGTCGATCAGTTCCACGCCCCGGGTGCTGCCGATGCGGCAGGGCGTGCACTTGCCGCACGACTCGGCTGCGCAGAACTCCATCGCGAACCGGGCCATCGCAGCCATGTCGGCGGTGTCGTCGAACACGACGATGCTGCCGTGGCCGAGCAGGGCTCCGGCAGCGTTGAAGGCCTCGTAGTCGATGGGGAGGTCCATCTGCTCGGGCGAGAGATAGGCACCCAGCGGGCCACCCACCTGAGCGGTGCGAACCGGTCGGCCACTGGCCGTCCCGCCACCCCAGCGCTCGATGACCTCGCGCACGGTGACACCGAAGGGCACCTCGACGATGCCGCCGCGCGCCACGTTGCCGGCCAACTGCACCACCTGGGTGCCGCGGCTTCGTCCGGTGCCGAGCGCGGCATACGCAGCGGCCCCGTCGGCCAGCACCGACGGCAGCGCAGCCAGGCTGAGCACGTTGTTGATCACCGTCGGCTTGCCCCACAGGCCCTCGATGGCGGGCAGCGGCGGCTTGGCGCGCACGATGCCCCGGCGCCCTTCCAGACTCTCGAGGAGGGCGGTCTCCTCGCCGCAGATGTAGGCGCCGGCCCCCACGCGCACGTGCAGTCGGAACGAAAAGCCACTGCCCAGCACGTCGCCGCCCAGCCAGCCGCGCGCCTCGGCGGCGGCCACTGCGGACTGCATCGCGACGATGGCGTCGGGGTACTCGCTGCGGATGTAGACGTAACCCTCGGTGGCGCCGACGGCGTAGCCCGAGATGGTCATGCCCTCCACCAGCAGGAAGGGGTCGCCCTCCATCACCATGCGGTCGGCGAAGGTGCCACTGTCGCCCTCGTCGGCGTTGCACACCACGTACTTCTGGTCGGCGACGGTTTCGAGCACCGTGCGCATCTTGATGCCCGTGGGGAACGCCGCGCCGCCGCGGCCGCGCAGGCCGCTGTCGGTGACCTCGGTGACCACTTCGGCCGGCGTCATGCCCAACGCACGCCGCAATCCGGCCAGCCCACCGTGGGCCACGTAGTCGTCGGCGTCGCGGGGGTCGACCACGCCGATGCGGGTGAACGTGACCCGCTGCTGGCTGCGCAGCCACTCGATGTCGTCGACCGAACCGACGCGCATGGGGTGGTCGCCGCCGTGCAGCAGACCGGCCTGCAGCAGCCCCGGGACGTCGTCTGCGGTGACGTTCGCGTAGCCGACTCGGCCCTGTGCCGTCTGGACCTCCACGAGGGGTTCCATCCAGAGCGCACCACGCGAGCCGTTGCGCACCACCCGAACACCCTCGACGGCCGAGAGGGCAGCCGCCACGTCGTCGGCGCCCGCAGCGCGCGCGGCCGCGTCGATCGGCACGTGCACCGTCACGCCGTCGCCTCCCGTGGGCACGGCGGCGCCGTGGTGGTCGCGGCGGATGACCGAGCCGATGATCGTCTCGATGCCGTCGGGGGTGACACCCACGTGCAGCCGACCATCGGCCAGCACCGCGGGCCCCTGGGTGCACAGACCGAGGCAGAACACTTCGTCGACTTCCACGGGCTTTCCGTGACCCGCCAGCACAGCGGCGTCCCACACCCCGGAGGCCCCGCGAGAGGCGCAGGCCTCGGCGCGGCACACCTGCACGAGCGGGCCGGCGGGGGCCTCGGTGCGGAAGTCCTTGTAGAACGTGATGACGCCGTGCACCTCGGCCACCGCGAGATTGAAGGCGTCGGCCAGCACGGGAATGGCCGCTTCGGGCACGTGACCGACCCGGTGCTGCAGCTCGTGCAGCGCCGGCAGCAGGCCACCACGGACGTGCGCGAACTCGCGCGCGACGGACTCGACGGCAGCTGCGTGCGATGGGGCGTGATCAGCGTGACTCAAGGCCCCCAATCTAGGCGAAGACAGGGCTCATCGCTGTCAGTTCACCAACCATTCACGGCACGGTCGTGCTGGGAATTTCACGATGCGGAACGGATGGTCCTCGAGCCGCGTTGAGGCGGGCGATCACCGAAGTGACGACCGTCGTAGTGCCCCGGATTGGTGTCGGGCCGGCCCCTGCGACTGGTCCACCGCCACGTCAGCGAGATTCGCGCGTTCGCAGTATCGGCGGCGGCCACGCCGTGCAGCCAGTCGCGCTGACACGCCCCGCCCATCACCAGCATGTCGCCCTCCCCCGGCATCAGCACGATGTCGTCGGGGTGTTCACCCGGGGGCACGCGATTGGCTGCGGCCGCGACCCAGTCGGTGCGCGGCCGCAGCACGAACGGCCGACGCTGGCCCAGCACGACGATCGCGATCAGCGTGTCGTCGAGCCAACGCATCGCCCGGTCGCTGTGCAGACCCTGGAAGTCGTTGCCGTCGCGGTACAGCAGTGCCCCTACTCCCTCGAACGTCACCCGGTAGCGCGACTGGAGGTGCAGGTCGGTCTGCCGCAGCAGTGGCCGCGAGTCGGAGCTCAGCGCTGCCCCGAGTCGGTTCTCCGGCACGTAACGGTCGTAGCGCAAGACCTCGGTCTGCGCCCAGTGCACCTCGCTGCGAAGTTCCTCGAACCGGGCAGCGGCATCGCGGACGAAACCTCCCACCACGTCGACCCACGAGCCGGTGTCCAGTGCCCTGCGTTCGACCCTCGCCGAGCGGTCGATGGCGAGATCGGCCGGTGCTGTCACGACGCGGCCCCGGCGGCTCCGCCCGCCGCGCCGCGCGCCGCATCGAGTCGTTCGGTCGTCAACAACCGGCGCACGAACAGGAACACCACGAACGTGAGTGCACCATCCACCCACCACACGATGCGCAACGCCATCTCGTTCGACACGAACGCCCGCGCCACGAGCACCACCAGACCCCCCAGTGCCGACCCGATGGGAATCGAGCCCCATGCGAAGAACCGATACACGCTGTTCACCCGACCCAGCAGTTCGTCGGGGATCACCGTCTGACGGAAGCTGACCGTGATCACGTTCCAGAGGGTGCCCAGGGCGGCTCCCGCTGCGGCCACCACCGCCACGAGCACCCAGTTCGACAGGAAGCCGGTGATCGTCTGCGTCACCGCCATCGACAGCACCGACACGGACAGGCAGGTGCCACTGCCTTAGCGCCGCGACAGCCACGGGCCGACGTATCCACCGGCGATCGCCCCGAGGGCGAACCCGAAACCCATGAGCGTGAAGGTCCAGGGGGTCACCCGCAGCACGTCCTGGGCGAACAGCACGAACAGCGAACCGCTGAGGTTCGACGACAGGTTCATCGTCCCGAGCAGGATGGCCATCGCCCGCAGTAACCGGTTGTTCCACAACCAGGTGAAGCCCTCCTTCATGTCGGCACGCCACGAGGGCCGCTGCTGCCGAGCGGTCTGTGCTCCCGCAGCCCGGAACGTGCCGGGAATGGCGGCCACCAGGGCAGCGGCGGCGAAGAACGAGCCTGCATCGACGAAGAACGGCGCAGAGAATGCCGCAACCAGCAACAGCGACCCGATGGGTGGCCCGATGAACGTGTTCGCCGCGGACTCGATGCTCCAGATCCGTCCGTTCGCACGCTCGAGGTGCCCGGGCGCCACGATCGACGGCAGGAAGGTCTGGTTGCAGTTGTCGCGCAGCACCTCTGCGCAGCCGAGCAGCAGCGTCGCGAGCAGCAACACGAGGTACAGCCCCACCCGGGTTCCTGTCACCGACTGCACCTCGTCGGGCTTCGGCAGCGAACCCTGCGCCGACAGCACGGCGAACCCCACGCCGAGCGTCAGAGCGAACCGCAACCCATCCATCGCCACCATGGCACGCTTGCGGTCCACGCGGTCGGTGATGACCCCGGCGGGCAGGGTGAAGAACAGCCACGGCAGGCGCTGCACGGCGGCCACCAGCGCGATCAGCAACGGGTTGCGGGTGATCGCCGTTGCCAGCCACGGGTAGGCAATGCCCGCCATGCCATCACCGATGTTCGAGACGGCGGTGGCCAGGTACAGCTTTCGATAGCCGGCTCCCAGCCGGACACGTTCGGACATGACTTCTCCTCGAAGCGCACACCCACCCTACGACCCAGCCCCTTGAGCGCAGCGCCCTGACCGGGGGATGGAGCGGTGGGTGGAGGCCGGGGCTTGGGCCGGGTATCGGCCAGACTGCTCGGGTGGCGACGACACAGGTGCAGCAATCCGGGCCGTGGTCGCCGCTGCGCGTGCGCCTGTTCCGGAACCTGTGGCTCGCCGCCGTGGTCTCGAACATCGGCACCAGCATGCACACCGTCGGCGCAGCGTGGGCCATCACCGACCTGACCGATTCCCCCACCGTCATCAGCCTCGTGCAGACGGCATGGGCGATCCCAGGCTTCCTCGTGGCAGTGCCGTCCGGCGCCTTCGCCGACGTGGTCGACCGGCGCCGCCTGATCATCGGCAGCCAGATCGGGTCACTGCTGTTCGCGGCGGCGCTCGGCATGTTGGCCGTGACCGACCGCCTCGAGGTGCCGACCCTGCTGTTGGGCACCTTCCTGTTGTCGGTGGTGATGACGCTGTCGGGGCCGGCGTTCATGGCGCTCATCCCCGACCTCGTGCGACCCGACGAACTGACCCAGGCGATCGGGTTGAACAATGTCGCCTACAACGGCTCGCAATCCGTCGGCCCGGCGCTGGCCGGCGTGGTGATCGCCGCGGCGGGCCCGGGGGCCGTGTTCCTGTTGAACGCGGTGTCGTTCCTCGGCATCGTGTGGGTGATGTGGCGTTACCGCCCTGCCCGGCCCGGCCCGACCTCCGACGAGCCACTGATGAGTGCCATGCGCACCGGCATCACGTACTTCGCGCAACGGCGCGAACTCATCCGCTACCCGTCGAGGATCGCGGCGTCGTTCTTCTGCACCGCAGCCTCGATGGCGCTGCTGCCCACGCTCGCCCGCCAGCAGTTGGGCACCAGTGCCGGTCAGTTCGGCATCCTGTCGGCGGCGGTGGGCGTGGGCGCGGTGGTTGCCGTGTGGGCACTCCCCCGCCTCAAGGCCGCCTACGCACCCGACGTGCTGGTGATGGGAGGCGCCACCGTGTGGGCCATCGGTGCGGCCCTGATGGCGGCCAGCACCGGACTGCCGCTGGCAGTGGTCGGAGTGCTGTTCACGGGCGTCGGTCAGATGGCGGCCATCAACATCGTGTACTCGTTGTTCATGCTGCAGTTGCCCACCTGGATCCGCGGAAGGGCGTCGTCGGTCGTGATGCTGTCGGTGTGGCTGGGCACCTCGATCGGCGCCGTGGCGTGGGGTGCAGTCGCCGACGCGAAGGGAATTCCCACCGCGCTCGTGGCCGCTGCCGTGCTGCACCTCGCCGTGACAGCGGCCGTCACGACGAGGCTGCGGATCCACCACGTGCCGGCCCCCGACGTGTGAGCGCCGACGATCATCGGGCGCCGCGACCGAACGGGTACATTCCGGACGTGACCTCCCCGACACGCCTGATCATCGACACGGACCCGGGCATCGACGATGCGATGGCCATCTTCTACGCCCTCGCCGCACCCGAGTTCGAGGTGGTCGGGCTGACCACCGTGTTCGGCAACTGCCACACCGACGTGTGCACCACGAACGCCCTGAAGTTGCTCGACATCGCAGGCCGGCCCGACATCCCGGTTGCGCACGGAGCCACCGGTCCACTGACGGGCACCTACGCCGGCCCTGCCGACTTCGTGCACGGCGCCAACGGTCTCGGGGAAGTCGATGCGCCACCGTCGGTGCGTGCCGCCGTCGCGACGTCCGCACCGCAGTTCATCATCGACACCGTGATGGCCAACCCCGGCGAGATCACCCTCGTGCTCCTGGGCCCGTTCACGAACATGGCGCTCGCCATGCTGATCCAGCCCGACCTCACCTCGTTCGTGAAGGAGATCGTCGTGATGGGCGGCGCCGCCTTCACGCACGGCAACACCACCCCGGCTGCAGAGGCCAACATCCACAACGACCCGGAGGCCGCCGACATCGTCTTCGGGGCCGACTGCCCGATCACGATGGCAGGCCTCGACGTGACGCACACGGTGAGGATGACGCGTGCGGACCTGCACCGGCTCGGCGAGATGCCCGGGGCCCGCCCCCGGTTCCTGCACGCGATCGTGCAGTTCTACGCGGACTTCTACCGAGACCGCTACGACCTCGACGGAATCTTCGTGCACGACAGCACCACCATCACCTACATGCTCGCCCCGCACCTGTTCACGTGGCAGGAGCTGCCGATGCGCGTCGACACGGGGCACAGCGTGGCGAGGGGTCGCACCGTCGCGGCCTACCGCGACAGCGACGAGGAAGGTCCGTGGAAGGGCCGCCGGCCAGTGCGCATCCTCACCGGCGTCGACGTGAGCGCCGCCGTGGAACTCGAACTGCAGCACCACGCACGATGACGCGGCCCGTCCGCTTGTTCATCGCCGAACACGATCGCGAGGCGTTCCGCGAGGGGGTGCGGTCGTACCTACCGATGGTGCTACCGGTGGCCATCTGGGGTCTCGTCACCGGCGTCGCGATCGTGAACGCAGGAATGCCGTTGTGGGAGGCAATCGTCCTCTCGATCCCGGTGTACGCAGGCTCGGCACAGTTGGCAGTGCTGCCCCTGCTGGTCGCCGGTGCCCCGTTGCCGGTGGTGTGGGCGACGGCCCTGCTCGTGAACCTGCGGTTCGTGATCTTCTCGGCCGCTTCGCGTTCCTACTTCACGGCGATGTCGGCGCCGCAGCGGTTGATGGCGGGCTACATCAACGGCGACCTCGGGTTCGCGATGTTCTCCGGCCGGTTCAGGTCCGACACCCGCCGCAACACCCCGCAGCAGTACGGGTTCTTCTACGGCATCAACGGCACCAACTGGTTGGCCTGGCACGGCTCGTCGGTGATCGGGATGGTGGTCGGCAACCTGGCCCCGACGGCGTGGGGTCTCGAGCTGGCGGCGACGATGGCGCTGCTCGCCGTGCTCATTCCCCTCGCCACCCGCTTCCCCGCGGTGGCCGGCGTGGTAGTCACCGGCGTGCTCGCGGTGCTGACGGCCGGGATGCCGATGAAGTTGGGGCTGCTGATCTCCGTGCTGGTCGGAGCGACGGTCGCCGTCACCGCCGAGACCGTGCAGACCCGGAGGTCTGCGTCGTGACGATCTGGGACGACACCGCCTATGTGGTCGCCGCCATCGTGGGGCTCACCCTGGTCACGGTCGCCACGCGGGCCAGCTTCTTCATGCTGCCGCAGCGCTTCCAGCTGCCACCCCTGCTCGAGCGCGCGCTGCGTTTCGCCCCCGGCTGCGCGCTCGCGGCGATCGTCGCACCAGCCGTGTTCACCCGCGACCACCACGTGTACCTCAGCGTGCACAACAACCAGATGTGGGCCGTGCTCGCCGCGGGCGTCGTGTTCGCGTGGAAGCGCAACATGCTGCTGATGATGACCGTGGGCATGGCTGTGTTCACGGTGCTGCGGCTGGCCCTCTGAGCCGTCAGGGACGGGGTCGCGTCGCCAAGCCGCGCTCGACCGCATCCGCGACATCGCGG
>JBJTXX010000161.1:0-2297 GCA_046082485.1 Actinomycetota bacterium | reverse complement strand
GCGCCGTACCACCCGCGACGAGCCCGACTACGACGTGCTCATGCGCTACCGCCTCGAGATCCTCGAGGCGAACGGACTCACGATGAGCCTCATCGCGGAGGTCATCGGTGGGCTCGCACCGCTCGAGGGGGCCCGCGAGTTCCTCGACGCGCTGCGGTCCCGCACGCAGGTCGTGATCCTCAGCGACACCTTCGAGCAGTTCGGCGCGCCGCTCATGGGGCACCTCGGCATGCCGACCCTGCTGTGCCACCGGCTCGTCGTGGAGGACGACCGCATCACCGGCTACCGACTGCGCATGCCCGATCAGAAGCGCCACGCCGTGAATGCGTTCCGGTCGCTCAACTACCGCGTGGTGGCTGCCGGTGACTCGTACAACGACTCGGCGATGCTGGGCGCGGCGAACGCGGGCTTCTGGTTCCACGCACCCGACTCGATCACCGCACAGTTCCCGCAGTTCCCCGCCACGAATACCTACGAGGAACTGCTGGCCTCGATCACCGACGCGCTCGCCGAATGAGCGCACGGGAACTGCTGGGTCGGCTGGCGACGGAGGCCGCCGCCGAACACCACTGCCCGTCGATCGCATGGGGGCTGGTGCAGCACGGCGAACTCACCGCTTCCGGTGGCGTGGGCACCGTCGAGGGCTCGGCGCCCGACGAGCACACGGTGTATCGCATCGCGTCGATGACCAAGAGCTTCACCACTGCCGCAGTGCTGACACTGCGCGATGAGGGACTGCTCGCGCTCGACACGCCGGTGGCCGAGTACGCGCCCGAACTGGCCGGCGTGCGCGGCCCTGTGGGCTCCGCCTCGATCACGTTGCGGCGACTGCTGAGCATGACGGCCGGTATGGCAACCGACGATGCATGGGCCGATCGCCACCTCGACATGACGCCCGACGAGATCGACCGCATCTACGCCGACGGGGCGTTCTTCGCTCGGCTGCCCGACGACGGCTACGAGTACAGCAACCTCGGTTTCGGGATGATCGGTCGCACGGTGCTGGCCGCCACCGGCACACGGGTGCAGGACCACGTGTCGAGCCGCCTGCTGGCGCCTCTCGGCATGACGAGCACGCGCTGGACGGAGCCACACGACCTGCGCTGGGCCCGCCCGCACCGGGTTCGCAGTGGCGCCATCATCCCCGACGAGCCCCACCCCATCGGTGACGGCGATATTGCCCCGATGGTAGGTCTGTGCACCACCGTGGCCGACCTCGCCAGGTGGGTGGCCTGGCTCGACTCGGCCAACAGCGATCCGGGGGCATCACCCGCCGACGGCCCCACGTTGTGCATGGCGTCGCGCCGCGAGATGCAGCGCATGCAGACGTACGTCGGCGTCACCACCCTCGCTGGCCGCACCAGCCCGGCCGGATACGGGTTCGGCCTGAACCTGCGCGACGACGCCGACCTCGGCATGGTGCTCGCGCACTCCGGCGGCCTGCCGGGGTACGGCACGAACATGCGCTGGCTGAAGGGCCGGGGCATCGGCGTCATTGCCCTCGCCAACACCACCTATGCACCGATGGGCGCGCTGACCCTGCAGATGCTCGCCGAGATGCACCGCGACGGCCTGCTGCCGGCACGACCCGGGTGGGAAGCACCCGAGCTGGTCGAGGCGGCGAACCGTCTGGTCGCGCTGCTGAACCACTGGGACGACGAGGCCGCAGCCGCCCTGTTCAGCGACAACGTCGAACTCGACGATCCCTTCGACCGTCGGGCCGCGAAGGCAGGCCGACTGATCGACCGCCACGGCACGCTGCGAGTGCTGGGCGTGCGACCGGCGGCGTGGGGGCACGGCACCATCGACGTGCAGGGCAACGGACCGGCCTTCACGATCGGCCTCGAACTCGCCCCGCTGCAGCGCGGTGGCCTCGTGCAGCTGTACGCGGTGCACGAACCCCGCAGCCAGGCCTGACCGCCTCAGGTCGACTGCAGCAACTTGTCGCGAAGGAACTGCAGCACCTGCTGCACGCTCTCCTCGTGGCGCTGCTCGGTGAGCACCGAGTGGTCGCGCTTGGTGGTGCTGGGCAGTTCGACGGCGATGAACGCGTCGCCCAGCAGTCGCTGCAGCGACGCGAACCGGTCGCCCACCAACTTGTCGCCGGTGTAGCGCAGACCCAGCACCTGACATCCCTCGGACGCACGTCGGGCGATCACCAACGCATCGTCGGGCGCCAGGTTCAGGTCGGCACCGCGGTCCTTCTTGCCCACGGCGAACGGCAGGGAGGGCTTGCTCAGCACCGGGGCGAGCATGAGGTCGTCGACAAGCAGGCAGAGGGCGAAACCGCCACTGAA
>JBJTXX010000160.1:0-5820 GCA_046082485.1 Actinomycetota bacterium | reverse complement strand
AGCAGGCACTGCTGTCGTCGGCATGCGCGCAGATGGCGCACTTCTACGACCTCACCGGCGGCACGTCGTCGGGCATCAGCGACGCGAAGTTGCCCGACGTGCAGGCCGGCGCCGAGAAGGGTTACAACCATGCGCTCGTGGGCAATGCGGGCGCGAACCTGATCTATGAGTCGGCGGGTATGCACGCCAGCCTGCTGGGCTTCTCGCTCGAGGGTGTGGTGCTCGACAACGACGTCATCGGCTCGTGCCAGCGCACCATCAAGGGCATCGAGATCAGCGACGAGACGCTGTCGCTCGACGTCATTCGCGATGCCGTGATCGGTGGCCCCGGCCACTACCTCGGCTCGGCCCAGACGCTCGACATGATGCAGACCGAGTACATCTACCCGAAGATGCACGACCGCCTCAGCCACAAGGAATGGGCCGAGCTCGGTCGTCCGAAGGTGCTCGACCGGGCGATCGCGAAGGTGCAGGAGGTGCTGGCCACCAACTGGCCGAGCCACATCCCCGACGCGATCGACGACGTCATCCGTGCCGAACTGCCGATCCGCCTCGACCGCAGCGAGATGCGCCCCCCGGTTCCGGCCACCGTCTAGTTTCGGAGGTCCGTCCCGACCGGAGGTGCCCCCATGGCCGTCATCACGATCATCGTCGCTGTCGTCGCAGTGCTGTCAGCGTTCGCGAAGTTGGCGAAGAACCCGAAGGTCGTGCACTCGGTGCACGAGGTCTGCGGCGTGCCGATGGACAAGTTGCCCGTGCTCGCAGCGCTCGAGATCGCCGGTGGCGCGGGCGCCGTGATCGGCCTGTGGGTGGGCTGGATCGGTGTCGCTGCCACCGTCGGTCTGGCGCTGTACTTCATCGGGGCGACCGGTGCGCACCTGCGGGCGGGGGACAAGCCGGGGGCGGTGCTCCCGGCCGTGCTGGCGGTGCTGGCGATCGTTGCCCTCGTGCTGCGCTGACTCGGGAAGATCGAAGCGACCGGTTCCGGCTGTCGGCGGGTTCAGAGTTCGCCGTCGTGCAGTCTGCGCACGATCGGCCGCGTGAGCGTGACGTACACCATGCTCGCCACACTGGCGGCGCATGCGAACGCAGTGATCGTCCACCGCACGCCGATGGTCTCCGACACGATGCCTGCGGTGAGGCTGGTGATGCTCATCACCAGCGTGACGATGGCGAAGTCTCCCGCCATCACCCGTCCGCGGATGTGGTCGGGGGTGCGCAGTTGCAGACCGTAGGTGCTGAGCGTCCACTGCGAACCGCCGCCGAGGTGGGCGCATGCGATCACCACCACGGACAGCAACAGGGCGGGCATCCACGCGGCGCTCAGGTACAGCACGCTGAAGAGCATGCTGGCGAGGCCGCAGATGCGCAGCACCCGAGCCAATTCGCCGCGGGCGAAGCGTGAAGCGATGATCGGCCCGAGTCCCGCGCCCACGCCGCGGGCGCCGAGCAGCAGACCGGTGCCGCTGTCGCCCCAGCCGAACACCTCGGTCGCCAGCACCGGCAGTTGGCTCACCACGCCGGCGCCGATGGCGAACGTCGCCTTGCTCGAGAGCAGCGCCATCACCACCGGGTCCTGGCGGGCGTAACGGGCGGCCTCGCGCATGTCGGCCACCACGTTCATCGCCGGTCGGTGCGCGTGCTGCGGCTCCTGCATCGGGGTGCGGATGAGCGCGAAGAAGGCCAGGGCGACCACGAACGAGACGGCGTTGGCGATGAACGATGCCTCGCGGCCGAACGTGGAACTGAACCATCCGCCCACTGCGGCGCCGAGGGCCAGCATCACGCCCCACGTGCTGCCGAAGAGGGCGTTCGCCTGCCGGAACTCCTCGGGGCTGCGGGCCAGGTTCGGCACGCCCGCGTCGATCGCCGGCTTCACGAACGCTGCCAGTGCGCTGATGGTGCCCTGGAAGATGAAGAGCGGCCACACCCTCTCGTTGCTGGCGGTCAGCAGTCCGAGCGCGGCGACCGCCTGCACGGCGGACAGCAGCAGCAACAGTCGGCGACGGTCGAAGCGGTCGGCCACCGGTCCGGCGATGGGTGATGCGAGGAAGGACGGCAACGAGAAACTGACGTAGGCCACCGACACGAGGAACTCGCTCTTGGTTGCGTCGTGCACCAGGCTGGCCATGGCGACGAACGAGAACCAGTCACCCATGAACGACACCACCTGTGCGACGAACAGCCAGCGAAGGTCTGGGTTGGTGCGCAGCAGTCGCAGCATCAGCGGGTGGCGTGCGATCCGAGCAAGTGGGCCACACACTGCGTGATGTTGCGTGCGGTCCTCACGTCGAGGTACTCGTTCGGGCCGTGGGCGTTCGAGTCGGGTCCGAGCGCGCCGGTCACCACGAACTGGGCGTTCGGGAAACGATGCCCCAGCATGCCCATGAACGGGATCGAACCTCCCTCGCCCATGGCGCGGTACGGCTCGCCGAACACATCGATCGACGCGTCGGTGAGCGCCGCATCCAGCCAGTCGGCGAAGGCCGGAGCGTTCCAGCCGGGGCCGGCCTGCGGGTCGAGGAACTGCACCTTCGCGTCGTACGGCGGGTCCTCGGTGAGCGCCGTCGTGAGTTCCTCCAGCGCCATGTCGGGGTCACAGGTCGGTGGCAGACGCACGCTCACCTGCAGCGTCGTTTGAGGGCGCAGCACGTTGCCGGCCTTCGCGACCTCGGGCATGCCCTCGGCCCCGATGTAGCTGACGGTGGGCCGCCACGTGGTGGCGATCAACTGCTCGAGCGGGTCGGACTCCATCGGCTTCACGTGGTCGTGCACCCACGGGAAGTCGTCGCCGATGGTGAACTCGGCCGCGGTCTGTTCCATCTGTGCGCGCCGGTCGGCGGGGATGTCGACGTGCAGGCGGGGCAGCAGCACACGGCCGGTCTCGGCGTCCTCGATGCGGTCGAGCAGTTGGCGGATGATGCGGAAGGTGGAGGGCACCACGCCGCTGGCCATGCCGGAGTGCACACCCTCGCGAAGGACGTCGACCCTGAGGGTGCCGCCGGCCATCCCGCGCAGCGAGGTGGTGACCCACAGTCGACGGTCGTCGAGGCAACCCGAGTCCAGGCACACGACCAGGCCCGGGTCGCCGATGCGGTCGGCATAGGCGTCCATGTACGCAGGCAGGTCGGGGCTGCCGCTCTCCTCGGCCGCCTCGATCAGCACCAGACAGCGCGCATGCGGGATGCCGGCGAGCTGTGCCGCCTCGATGGCGAGCAGGGCTGCGTACGCGGCATAGCCGTCGTCCGCGCCGCCACGGCCGTACAACCGGTTGCCTTCCAGCACCGGCTTCCACGGGCCGAGGTCGTCGCGCCAGCCCACCATCTCGGGTTGCTTGTCGCAGTGGCCGTAGAGCAGCACGGTGTCGTTGCTGTCGGTCGTGTGGAGTTCGGGCAGGAAGGCGGGCACCTCCGCCAGGATGACCGGGGTGCGACCCGGCAACTCCAGCACCTCGACCGTCAGCCCGCTGATCGCCCGCTCGGCGCACCAGGCGCGAAGGTGCTCGACTGCCCGGTCGAGGTGACCGTGAGCCCGCCACTCGGGGTCGAAGTGCACGGACACGCAGGGGATGCTGATGTACTCCATCAGCGAGGGCAGCACGTCGTCGCTCCACACCTGTTCCACATGGCCGCGCACGGTCTCGACGGGGCTCATCGCCGCACCGCCGCGACGCGCTCGATGGTGCGTTCGGCCTCGGCCACCATCTGTCGGACGATGTCGCCGGCCGGCACCAGCGCGTCGATGGCGCCCACGCCTTGGCCGCACGGCATGAACTCGCGCCGCACGTCGACCTCGGTGCCCTCGGGGGCGCCCAGGTGGTTCACGCCCGCCCGGGTCGAGGCTGCGGCCTGAGCCGGAAAGGGCTGCAGTTCGTCGGGATGCTGTTCGTGGTGATTGGTCCAGTCGTTGCGCACCACCCGGCACGTCTTGCCGGTGTAGGCACGACTGATGACGGTGTCGTCCTCGCGCAGCGAGACGAGGGTCTCCTTGTAGCCATTCACCGCCCTGGCCTCGGGGGCGGCGATGAAGCGCGTACCGATCCACACGCCGTCGGCGCCGAGTGCCAGCGATGCCGCCAGACCCCTGCCGTCGAACAGGCCGCCGGCGGCCACCACCGGCACCGACTCGCCCACGGCGTCGACCACCTGGGGGACGAGCGCGATCGTGGCCACGGTGCCGGTGTGGCCGCCGCCCTCGGTTCCCTGTGCCACGACGAAGTCGACCCCGCTCGCCACTGCGGCGACGGCGTGGCGCACCTTGCCGCACATCGACCCGACGAGGATGTTGTGGGAGTGCAGCAGGTCGATGACCTCGCGCGGCACGCCGAGGCCTGCCACGAAGATGCGGGCCCCGCCTTCCACCACCTGCTGGATGTCACGCTCGAACTGGCCGGGCATCGCCGTCAGCAGGTCGACGCCGAACGGTTTCGAGGTCAGTGCCTTCGCCGCGGCGATCTCCTCGGCGAGTTCGCCGGGCGCCATGGTGCTGGCGCCGAAGGTGCCGATGCCGCCGGCCTCGCTGACCGCCGCGACCAGGCGGTGGTAGCTGACGCCACCCATCCCGGCCAGCATCACCGGGTGTTCGATGTCCAACAGTTCGGTCAGTCGGGTCCGCAATGCCATACCCGCACCGTACTCCCGCCCCACCAACCCATCCGAGTGGGAACCAACCGTCCGAGTGCCTGAGCCCCGTCCGAGTGCCTACCGACCGTTCGAGTGTCTGAGCGCCACCCGAGTACCCACTCGGGCCCGGGGTGCGAGTACCCACTCGGATGCGTCGATCGCATCGAGTGATGATCGCCGCCGCGGTCGATATGGTCCGCCGCGGCTTCCCCCGGCAGAACAGATCAGACATCGGAGTTCGATCATGCTCACAGAGGATGCAATGGCGGCCTTCGCCGCGCACCAGGGGATGGCCACCGCACACATGCTCACCGTTGCCGGAGTCAGTCGCTCCCGCCGCCAGCGGTTGGTGCTCGAGGGAGTGCTCGAAGTGCTCTACGAGCGGGTGTTCCACATCATGTCGTCCCCCATGAACGTGGAATCGCAGTGCGCCGCTCTGTGCCTGGCGTACCCGTCGTCGTTCATCACCGGTCCGACGGCGGGACGACTGCTCGGCCTCCGTCGAATGCCGGCGGGCCCCATCCACCTCTCGGTGCCACACGGCTCGCACATCGGACCACACGATGGTGTCCGCCTGAGGCAGACGACTCGGTTCGACAGCAGCCACGTGACCAAGCACGGCCCCGGTATTCGCATCGCAGCGCCGGCCCGATTGGCGTTCGACCTCGGTCAGGACCTGACCATGCTCGATCACCGATCGGTGGTCGAGCAGATGGTCCACCAGCGGCTCACCTCCTGGCCGGCACTCGTCAAGATCAGCAAGCAGTTGTGTCATCCAGCCAGACCGGGGTCGGCCCGATTCGTCGAACTACTGCGCAGTCGGCTTCCCGGCGGCGCTGCTGAGTCCCATCCCGAGATCGAGGTGGCTGCAGGCCTGCAGAGCAGGGGTGTGCCCGTGCACCTTCAGGTGGGGTATCTCCACCTGCCGAATGGCAAGCGAATCCGGTTCGACATGGCGGTTCCGGACCGTCGTTGGGCGGTGGAGGTGGATGTGCACCCCGGTCACTCGCAGCCTTTGGGCATCGCCGGCGACAAGCAGCGCGACCGATGGTGCCATCGCATCGACTGGCAGGTCGAACGGGTGACGGAGGTCGATCTGATCGACATGGGTGTGATCTGCGATGAGTTGGCCGACCTGTATCGGGCGCGATGCGTCGCGCTCGATGGGCGGGCGTGATGCGAGTGGGTACTCGCACCC
>JBJTXX010000159.1:0-6034 GCA_046082485.1 Actinomycetota bacterium | reverse complement strand
GTGACGGGCGCCCGGCAGTGGAAGCGCAACAAGGATGCAGCAGCATCGCGCGCAGCCGCCAAGGCCGCTGCTCGATCGGGCCGTCATCGCTGACCCGAGCGAGTGGGGAGGCACCAGCGGGGTTGGTACACTCGCCGGTCGATACCTCCGGGGTACCCGGTGGGGTGTGGTGTAACTGGCAACACAGCAGATTCTGGTTCTGTTATTCAGGGTTCGATTCCTTGCACCCCAACCAGACCGCCGGCGTTGCCGGTGGCCGACACGATCCGCAGGGTCGTGTGACATAGCCCTTCGGGGCGTGCAGTCTGGCCCGTTCGTCTAGTGGCCTAGGACACCACCCTCTCAAGGTGGCGGCACGGGTTCGAATCCCGTACGGGCTGCAACAGCGAGGCCCCTGCCGGACCGGCAGGGGCCTCGTCGTTTCCGCCGGTGCGGGCTGCCGCGCCCCGGTGTCAGTGGTCGGCGGTGAGTGCAGCCTCGATGGCGGCCGGGTCGACCTGGAAGCCGAACGCCGGGGTGCCATCCATGCGGCGGGTGGGGTAGTTGGTGCTGCCCAGCCACGACAGGAACTTCTCGTACGGCACGGGCCGGCAGATGCCGAAGCCCTGGGCCACGTCGCAGCCGAAGCCACGCAGGCGGGCCAGCACTTCGTCGGTCTCGACGCCCTCGGCGACCACCTGCATGCCGAGGTTGTGGCCGAGGTCGATGATCGACTTCACGATCACCTCGTCCTGGTCCTCGAGCAGCAGGTTGGTGACGAAGCTGCGGTCGATCTTCAGCTCGCTCACCGGCAGCTTGCGCAGGTACGACAGCGACGAGTAGCCGGTGCCGAAGTCGTCGACCGACAGGCGGATGCCGGCGCGGTGCAGGCGGTCGATGGTGTTGCGCGAGCGGGGAGCGTCGATGAGCAGCGAGCTCTCGGTGATCTCCAGCGTCAGCAGTGACGGGTCCATGTCGTGCTGGTCGAGGCGGCGCAGCACACGGTCGGCGAGCAGCTCGTCGAGCAGGTCGTGGGTGGAGAGGTTCACGGCCAACTGCAGGTGGTAGCCGTACTCGCGCAGGTGGGCCACCTGGCGCACCGAACTCTCGAGCACCATGTCGGTCAGCTGCTTGATGAGGCCGGTCTCCTCGGCCACGTGCACGAAATCCTCCGGGCTCACGTAGCCGCGGGTGGGGTGCGACCAGCGGGCCAGCGCCTCGACGCCAGTGATGGTGCCGGTGCTGAGGTCGACCTTGGGCTGCAGGTGCACCTTCAGTTCGTGGTGCTCGAGCGCGTTGCGCAGGTCACCCAGCATCGAGAGGCGGGCGGGGGTGCGCCGGTCGATCTCCTCGCGGTAGAGCTCGTAGCCGGTGTGCTGGTTCTTCGCCGCGTACATCGCGATGTCGGCTCGGCGCAGCACGTTGCTGGAGTCCTTCACGGCGCCCACCATCGGGGCAACGCCCACGCTCATGGTGACCACCACTTCGAGGCCGGCCACGGTGAAAGGACGGCGCACCTCGTGCAGCAGTTGGCCGGCGAAGTGGTGCATGCCGTCGACGGTGCGGCGGCAGAGGATGGCGAACTCGTCACCGGCGAGGCGGGACAGCACGTCACCCGGCTGCAGCACGCTCAAAACCCGGTTGCTGAAGTCGATCAGCAACTCGTCGCCGGCGTGGTGGCCGAGCGTGTCGTTCACTTCCTTGAACCGGTCGAGGTCCATCACGAGCACCACGGCCAACTCGCCGTTGTCGTCCACGTCGGGGGCACCGTTCTCGAGGTCGTCGATTGCGGCATCGACGAGACGCTCGAAGCTGTTGCGGTTCGGCAGCAGGGTGAGGCCGTCGTGGCGGGCCTCGAACTCGATGCGGTGGTGGAACATCGCCTTGCGCACCGTGGGAGCCAACTGGTCGACCATGGTGCCCAGCCGCTCGATCTCGGCGGGGCCGAAGTGCTGCTCGGCGCCGTCGCGTTCCGCCAGTGCCATCACGCCCAGCGTCTCCCCGGAATCGATGATCGGTGCCACCAGCACCTGACCGAGCGAGGCGAGCTCGTCGAGGCCGAGTGCCCGGAGCTCCTCAGCCGTGAGACGGCGCACCTCGGGCGTGGCCAGCACGTCGGCCCAGCGGGCGTCATCGGCTCGGTTCGGCAGTCCCGGCAATGGCTCGCCGACGTGGTGTGTGGGCCTGGCCGGCATCGCCGAAGAGCACGATGGCAGCGCGGCGGGCGCGCTGGTGGTTGGCTGCCTCGGTGGCAGCGGTGGCGCACAGTTCGGTCAGGTCCAGCGACGGGCTGACCCGCCGCACGAACCCGTGCAGCGCATCGAGGTCGCGGTAGCGCTGCTCGAGGCTGCCGTAACCGTGCATCACTGCCCAGAAGGCGAACAGCGGCACGGCCGAGAGCACGGCGAGCCAGGGCGAGATGAGCGTGGGGGCCACCATCGCCGCCGCCACCGCGCCGTTGAGCGGGCCGATCCATGCCGACAGGCGCAACTCGCCCACCAGACGCTCGATGAACTTGCCCTCCATCGTTGCGATCGCCATCGAGACGAACACGGAACCGGCCACCAGCGAGATCGCCGCAGCGACCGCCGCCGAGAACAGCAGCATGGTGCTGGAGTCCGGCGCCGTGCGGGTGAGGTACTCGGTGATCAGGTAGGCGATCGCGGTCTCGAGAGCGAACAGCGATGCGTTGAACAGCAGTTTGTAGAACTTCGACCGCCACTGCAGGGCGATGATCAACAGGCTGCCCAGCAACCGGGCCCCGATGGCGGGCCCCGGAGCCAAGTACACCAGAGCGAACACGGTGGGCACTTCCGAGATCGAGAACGAGATCGCCTCACGACGGAACTCGAAGTGGAAGACCGTGCGCTCGGCGAGTGCGTAGCCGGCGGCGATCAGCGGGAACATCCACCACCCGGAGGCCCTGAGGGCGGCGTGCGAGGGCAGGAGGGCGGTGATTGCCGCTGCTGCGACACCCATCAACGCCGCGAGCCCGACGATGCGGGCCACGGAGTTGCGGGCCGTGCTCACTCCCAGATACCGCCCGACCAGACGCTGGTGGTCCAGCGGGTTCCGGTCCAGCGGGTGCCCGTCCAACGCGTGCCCGTCCAACGAGTCCCGGTCCAGCGGGTGCCGTCCCAGTAGGCGCCGGCCCACGTGTCATCGGTCCAGCGGGTGCCCGTCCAGCGGGTGCCGGTCCAGGAATCGGCGCTCCATGCATCGTTCGTCCAGCGGGTTCCGGTCCAGCGGGTTCCGGTCCAGCGGGTGCCGTTCCAGAACTGCTCGGTCCAGCGGGTTCCGGTCCAGCGGGTGCCCGTCCAGGTCGCGTTCGTCCAGCGGGTGCCCATCCAGGTGCCGCCCGTCCAGCGGGTGCCGTTCCACGTGCCATCGGTCCAGCGGGTGCCCGTCCAGCGGGTGCCCTCCCACGGGGCGCCGAACACGTTCACCTCACCGACCACCGGCTGGCCGTTCACCACGAGGTGCACGGGGCCACGAGCGGCCTCGATCGAGCCGCTGCCGTCCGAGAGCGGCCAGGTCTGCACCGATGCAGGGGCCGTGCGACGGAAGACCTTGTCGACCTGGATGACACCCGAGCCCGAGAACCTGGCGTTGCGGGGCGCTGCGCTGAGCGTGCGGCTCTGCAGCAGGGCCTTCACCTGGTCGGGGCGCAGTTCGGGCCGGGCGTCGAGCAGCAGTGCTGCGGCACCGGTCACGACCTCCGCGGCCTGCGACGAGCCACTGCCGCGGAACAGGGTCTCGCTGACGTAGCCCTCGGGGTGCTGGATGTCGACCCGGCTGAGCGGCGCCCGCAGGCTGTCGATGTGGGCGCCGGGGGCGGCAAGATCGGGGTTGCGGGTGCCGTCGCCGCTGCTGACCCAGTTGGGCACCACGAACTTGTCGTCGTCCTTGGCCTCGACGGCTCCGACGGCGATCAGGTACGGGTCGTTCGCCGGGCTGGCGAGCCCGTTCGAGTCGCGGCCGTCGTTGCCGGCCGCAGCCACCACCACGATGCCGGCGCGCCACGCCCGCTCGAGGGCGAAGGTCAGCGGGTCGGTGCGGTAGGGCAGGGTCGAGCCGCTCGTGTACGAGAGGTTGATGACGCGGATGTTCAGGTCGCTGGCGTGGTCGACCACCCAGTCGACACCGGCGATCACCTGGGTGATGTCGGCGCCACCGCTGTTGTCGCCCACCTTCACCGAGACGATGCCCGCCTCGGGTGCCACGCCCATGAACCATTCGGGGTGGTCCTCGGCATCCTTCGCCCTCGCCCCGGGGGTCTTGCCGGCGATGATGCCCGCCATGTGCGTGCCGTGCCCGTAGTTGTCGACGAACTCGGCCTCGGGCACGCCTGCCTCGGCGGAGAGGTCGACGGCGGCGACGATGCGGTCGCTGCCGATCAGCTCCGGGATCGGCGCGAAGCCAGTGTCGATGAGGGCCACGTTGATGCCCGCACCGGTGAAGCCCTTGTCCCACAGGTCACGGGCGCCGATCTGGTCGACGACGTGGTACATCGAGCCGAGCGGAAGGTCCTCCGGGTCGATGCCCGAGTCCGATTTCCCGCTCGCCATGGCCGCCGTGGCGGGCAAGGTGGTAAGGGCGACGGCGAACGCCGTGGCGGCGACGAGCAGCCGCCGTCCCTTGACGGTGGGGGTGGTGTGGGCCTTCATTGCGTCTCCCTTGCACTGGGCCTGTACACGAAACATAATCCTGTATCGGCACTTTGGGGAGTGGCTCAAGCACTCTTTGAGGTTTTCTTGACAGCATTCCGTGTTCGTCCCACCACTATGGGGTCACGGATGGGTCAGGTCTGGCGGCTGAGCAGGACCGGAGCAGCTTCCTCGAGGTGAGCCACCCAGGCCTCGGGGCTGCTCGGCTCGGTGAGTGGCAGCACCACGAACTTGCTGGTGCCCACAGCGACGAACCGCTCGATCGTGGCGAGCAGCGCATCCCAGCCCTGTGGCACCAGCGCCGACGGATCAGCAAGGTCGGGCCGACGTTGCGCCAGCCCGGCGAGCACCGGCTCGGGCACGGGCCCCATCGCGTAGGGGATCAGCACGCCGTAGTGCTCGGGGTCGATCTCGCGGTCGTGATCACGCAGCGAGGCCTCGATCATCTCGCGTCCGCGGGCCGCGTCGTCGGGCGTGACGAAGCTGGGCAACCAGCCGTCGGCCAGTCGGGCCACCCTGCGCAGTTCGCTGGCAGCGATGCCTCCCAGCCAGATGTCGACGTGGTGCTGCGCCGGCTTGGGCTGCACCCGCAGGGCCTCGTAGTCGAAGTGCTCGCCGTGGTGGGTGAGGGGCGCCTCCGCCCAACACCCGCGCAGGACGGCGATGGACTCGTCGAAGATCCTCGCCCGTTGCGACCGCTCGACGCCGAAGGCCTGCTGCTCGTGCGGGTCGGCGACGCCGAGACCGAATGCCGGCAGCAGCCTGCCGCCCGACATGCGGTCGAGTGTCGCCAGCTCCTTCGCCAGCACGACCGGGTTCCGCCCGGGCAGCACCATCACGCTCATGCCGAACTTCAGCCGGGTGGTGCGCCCTGCGGCGAAGGCCATCGCCACCAGCGGGTCGGGGGCCTCGCCGCCGAGTCGTTCGCTGAGCCAGAGGCTGTCGAAGCGCAGGCGTTCGAGGGCATCGACCACCTCGCCGAAGCCGTGGTCGTTCAGCCGGGTGCGCACCCCGAGGCCGACGCCGATGCGCACCTTCATCCGCGGGCCAACCGGTAGAGCAGGTCGGCGGTGTCCTCGGTGCGCGAGAGGAAGGGCGAGTGGTCGCAGTCGAACTGCACCGAACGGTCGCACCGCTGCGCCATCAGCGCCTGGTGCGACGGCGCGACCGCCCGGTCGCGGAGGCACTCGACGTAGGTGGATGGAACCCTGCCGAGCGGGGATCCGGAGGCCGGTTGCACCACTGACGCAATGGGCTGGGGCGACAGCCGGTCGAGTGCCGCGCTGATCGCCCGTGGTGGGCAATCGGCGTAGAGGGCCGGCGCCGCGGCAGCAGGGTCGAGCACGGTGGAGCCCTCCGGCCCCGGTTGCACCGCGGCATCGAGCAGC
>JBJTXX010000158.1:0-1795 GCA_046082485.1 Actinomycetota bacterium | reverse complement strand
CCGGTCCTTCGGGACCGGCCCCGTTCCCTATAGTGGGGGAAGTTCTACGCGGGGGTCGCAGTGCTCAGGTTCATCGTCCGGCGGTTGTTGTGGTTGGTGCCCACCGTCGTGCTGGTCACGTTCATCGTGTACCTGGCGTTGCGGGTCGGCTTCAACCCGGTGGCGTCGTACAAGCGGGCCAACCCCCGTGCCACGAAGGCGAAGGTGCAGCAGTACATCGACGTCAACGGCCTGTACCCCGGCTGGGCCGGCTACTTCCGCGGCTACTTCAAGTGGTTGTGGCAGTTCGTGCAGGGCCCCGACCACTGGCCGCGCAGCATCAGGGGTCGCTCCCTGGTGTGGCCGCCACTGCGCTATTCGATGTTCAACACACTGCGCCTCGCAGGCATCGCCACTGTCGTGGGCATCGGCCTCGGTCTGCTGATCGGCATCATCTCGTCGCTGCGGCCCGGTGGTGTGCTCGACACCTTCATCAACACCTCGGCCTTCATCGCCGGCTCCATCCAGCCGTTCGTCTCGGGTGTGATCCTGCAGCTCGTGTTCGCCGTCGAGCTCGGCTGGTTGCCGCCCACCGGCATCTACCCGCCGGGCCATCAGGGCTTCGACCTGTGGCTGATGACCAAGCACCTGATACTCCCCGTGACCGCGGTGGCCATCCAGAGCGTCGCCGGATACGCCCGCTACATGCGTGCGTCGGTGCTCGACGTGAGATCGGCCGACTTCCTGCGCACTGCCCGCTCCAAGGGTGTCTCCGAGTTCAGGGTGCTCACCCGCCACTCGGTGCGCAACGCGCTGCTGCCGGTGGTGACCCTGCTGGGCCTCGACCTCGGCGCCATTCTCGGCGGCCTGATCATCAGCGAGGCCATCTTCGAGTATCCCGGCATGGGAGTGTTCTTCCTGAAGGCCTCCGACAACGGCGACTTCCCGCAGTTGATGCCCTTCATGGTGATCATCGTGGTGTCCGTGCTGCTGTTCAACCTGCTCGCCGACCTGTCGTACGCCGTGCTCGACCCGAGGATCCGCCTTGACTGACCAGACCATCGACAAAGCCGACCTGCTGGAAGGCCTCACCACCGCGTCGGTGTCGCCGACGCGGATGGCGTGGCAGCGCTACTGGCGTCACCGTGGCGCGGCCGTCTGCACCGTGATCATGGGCTTCCTGCTGCTGTTCGTGCTGGCCGCTCCGCTGACCGCCCGTTACGGCGTGAACGAGCAGGTGTGCAGCATCCAGGAGTGCAAGAACCAGTTCATCCCCCCGAGCTCCATCGCCTGGTTCGGCACCGACGACATCGGGTACGACATCTACAGCCGCCTCATCTACGGCATTCGGGTCAGCATGTACATCGGCGTGGCATCGGCGATCCTGTCGGTGGTGCTGGGCACGGTCATCGGCGCCGTCGCCGGCCTCTACGGCGGCAAGTTCGACGACATCGTGATGCGCGTCACTGACATCTTCCTCGCCTTCCCGTTCCTGGTGGCGGTGATCGTGGTGCGCCAGTTCCTGGCCGGTCTCAGTTTCCTGAAACCGATCGTGGGTGACGTGTCGAGCATCCGCTTCATCATCTTCCTGTTCGCCATCTTCGGGTGGATGGGCGTGGCGCGACTGGTGCGCGGCCAGGTGCTGGCGCTGAAGGAACGCGAGTTCGTCGAGGCGGCGCGCGCCGTGGGCGCCAGCAACAAGCGCATCGTGCTGGCCCACCTGCTGCCCAACTCGATCGGGCCGATCCTGGTGTCGCTGACGCTGTCGGTCATCAACGCCATCACCGCCGAGTCGGTGCTGTCGTTCTTCGGCTTC
>JBJTXX010000157.1:0-17781 GCA_046082485.1 Actinomycetota bacterium | reverse complement strand
AGCAGGAGTGGCAGGCGCTGTGCGACGTGGCAACGGCCATGGGGGCGCCGATGCACTACGACGACGCCGCCCAGATCATGGACGAGATCGCCGCGCTCACCCCCACCTTCGCCGGCGTCAGCTTCGAGAAGCTCGACCGCGTGGGCAGCGTGCAGTGGCCGTGCAACGAGCAGTCGCCCGAGGGCACGCCGATCATGCACCAGCAGAAGTTCGTGCGCGGCCTCGGCAAGTTCACCGTCACCCCCTACGTCGCCACCGAGGAGCGGGCCACCCGCCGCTTCCCGCTGCTGCTCACCACGGGACGCATCCTCAGCCAGTACAACGTCGGCGCCCAGACCCGGCGCACGCGCAACGTCGAGTGGCACGGCGAGGACCTCCTCGAGATCCACCCGTACGACGCCGACGAGCGCGGGATCCGCGACGGCGACGAGGTCACCCTCGCCAGCCGCGTGGGCACCACCACGATGCGCGCCGCGATCACCGACCGCATGCCCCAGGGCGTGGTGTACACCACGTTCCACTACCCGGTCAGCGGGGCCAACGTGGTCACCACCGAGCACAGCGACTGGGCCACCAACTGTCCCGAGTACAAGGTGACCGCAGTGCAGGTGGCGCCAGGCCGCACCGCCGCCAGCGTCGAGATCGACCATCCCGAGCATCGCCTCGCGGCACTCGTGCGCATGGCCAACCAGATCGCCCGCCAGCAGGCAGCCGATCCCACCCTCGACGCGGTTGCGGCGACCGCCAAGCACCTCGACACCTTCTGGGAGCACGACATGCGCGCCGACCTCGCGGCGGCCATCGACGCCGGCACCGCCACCGTCGACGACATCGTGGTCGAGGCCGTGTCGCGCCTGTCGGTCAGCGCCTGACGCGCCGCTCGTTGCCCGTCAGCCAGGCGCACGTCAGTCAGGCGCCGGTCGACGCCACCCACGTGGCGTGGAAGCCGTATGGCACGCGCCGTGGCATCACCACTTCGGCCACCGGTCCGGCGGCGATGGCGGTGGCGTCGAGCACGGCGAGCACCGACTCGTCGGCGGCGTCATCGTGCACGAACGTGAGCACCCAGCCGCCGTCCTCGGTGCCGGGATCGGCGGGCACGAACAGCGGCTCGGCGGCGTGGCGAGTGGGTCCCGGATTCCACCGCTCGCGCGTGCCGGTGGCGAAGTCGTGCTTGATGATGTCGCCGAGCTCGAACGTGTCGGGGTTCGGCCGCTCGCCGACCAGGTAGCCATAGCGGTGCTCGCGGCCGACGAGCCGCGGGTCGCGGCCGGGCAGGTCGCCGGGGTCGTCGCCTTCGAGGATGTCCTCGGTGACGGTCTGGGCGACGGTGTCGATCGTCCACCGGCACAGCGAGTCGTTCCCGCCGAGCCCGTTCGATCCCTCCTCGAACATCGATGGCAGGCGGCAGGCATCGAGGATCACCTCGTCGCCGCGGCGGAATGCGTTGACCCCGTGGAACACGTAGCAGGGGTCGATGTCGAACCACGAGATCGCCGAGGTCGGCCCGCCGAGGGGCATCACGCCGAGACGCGAACCGTGCTCGGGGCGCCAGACGAACGGCATCGTCCCCGAGCCGGGCTCGCTGATGAACGTGGCGGCGAGTTCGAGGTCGAACACGACCGGCATGTCCCAAAACACGACGTCTGACTCGGTGATGGCGAAGTCGTGGATCATGGTGCCAGCCGGCAGGGCGACCTCCTGCACCGACGACATGGTGCCGTCGGGCTCGATCACGTAGTACCAGAGGTACGGCGCGGCGAATCCGTAGCCGAAGGCGTGCATGCGGCCGGTGGCGGGGTCGATCTTGGGGTGCGCGGTGAAGCTCTGCGACAGCACGCCGCCGAAGTCGTGCGTGCCCGCCGTCGCGAGCGTGACGGGATCGACGCGATAGGGAAGGCCCACCTCGCCGCTGGTGAGCAGCTGCCCGCCGTGCCAGATGGCCGAGACATTCGACTGGCTGTTGCCGCCGCCGGGGACGCCCTCTCCGAAGCCGGCGCCGGCAACGAACAGGTCGGTGCGCACCCAGCGATTCCGGTACGAGGTGGCTGCGCCGCTGTCGAGGGTGACGGCGTGCACCATCCCGTCGCCGAAGAACCAGTGCGGCGAGTCGTTCCGCGGCGGGTTCGAGCCGTTCTTGACGTAGTGGCCGACCAGGTCGGACGGCAGGCTGCCGCGTACCTCGAGTGCGGCGACATCGAGCTCGTCGTCGACGGGCGCGAAGTTGCCCTGCAGCCACCACGGGCGCGACGGGTCGACGGCCTGCGTGGTGGCCGGCGCCGCGCTGGTGGGCGGCACGGAGACGCCGGACGGTGGCATCGTCGCCGGCGACGAGCCGGTGACGCCCGCCTCGTCGACGGCAGTTCGACACGCCGCCAGCAGCGCTGCGCCGCTGCCGCCCATCGCCGCCCAGCGGATGATGTCGCGGCGGCTCATAGCCCCGCGTGCGTCCCCCCGGATCCCCACGGGACGATTCTTGCACGACGCCGGCCGCCCCCGGTGACGGCCGGCCGGGCGGCTATCACCGCGCGTTCGTACCGCGTTAGTGTTCGAGTGGAAAGGGGTTCCATGAGCCGCATCGTCTACGACGGCATGCCCATCGACTACCAGCCGGGCGACTCCGCAGCGGTTGCCGCGGTGCGCAACGGCCAGCACCCGGCACGCGGCGGCACGCTGTGCCTCGCCGGCGACTGCGGCAACTGCGTGGCTGTCATCGACGGCACGCCGTGGATGAAGACCTGCCAGACCCCCGCCCGGCCCGGCATGGTGGTCGCCCGCCACCCGAACGGCTCGCACCCGTCGCCCGGCGGCCCCGAGCACCACGTCGACGTCACCGTCCGCTATCGCACCGCCGACCACGTGGTGGTGGGCCACGGCGACAGCGGGCGCGCCGCCGCTGCGGCGGCTCGCACGGCCGGGCACGAGGTGCTCGTGCTCGATGCCGCCGACGGCAACGAGGTGGTCGGCCTGTTCGAGGGCCCGGCACTCGTGGTGCGCACGCCGCACGGGGTCGACCACGTCCACGCCCATCACGTCACGCTCGCCACCGGTGCAGCAGAGGTGCAGCCCGTGTGCGCCGGGAACATGCTGGCCGGCATCTACACCGCCCGTGCCGCGGCGCAGCTTGGCGATGCCGGCATCGACCTCGGGCGGATCGTCACCGTGGGCCGCGAGCAGGTCACCCTCCACGGCACCGATGGCCGCGTCACCGCCGTCGAGTTCGCCGACGGCCGGCGCATCGAGTGCGATGCGGTCGTGGTCAACATCGGCACGGCGCCGCGCGACGTGCTGGCGCGCATGGCACCAGGGGTTCCCGTCACGGTTGTCGGCGCCGCCGCGGCGGCACACGACCTGCCGCCCTGTTCCGCCGAGGGCGTCGTGTGCCCGTGCGGCAAGATCACCGTCGAGGATCTCGACGGGGTGTGGGACAAGGGATTCTGCGACCTCGAGCTCGTCAAGCGCGCCAGCCTCACCGGCGTGGGACACTGCCAGGGCGGCGTGTGCATGCCGCACCTGCGCGCCTTCGTCGCCGAGCGCAGCGGCGTCGTGCCGGCGCCGTTCACCGCCCGCCCTGCGGCGCGGCAGATCACCATGGAGGAAGCGGCCGCCGGCTACTACCCCGACACGTTCCGACGCACCGCGCTGCACGCCGAGCACGAGCGGCTCGGCGCCACGCTCGACCGATTCGGTGGCTGGTACCGGCCCTGGCACTACGGCGACCCGATCGCCGAATACTGGGCGGTGCGCGAGGGCGTGTCGCTCGGCGACGTCAGCACGCTTGGCAAGATGATCGTGTCGGGGCCCGACGTCGTCGAGGCGCTCGAGCGGCTCTACCCGAACCACGTGCACGACATCAAGGTCGGGCGCAGCCGCTACGTCATCAACCTCAACGAGCGCGGGCACATCCTCGACGACGGCATGATCCTGCGCGACGACGAGCACCGGTTCACGCTCACCTTCACCTCGGGCGGTGCCGGCTTCGCCGAGATGTGGCTGCGCGACTGGATCGAGACATGGGGCCTGCGGGTGCACGTGCTCGACCGCACCGTCTCGCACGGCGCGATCAACGTCACCGGCCCGCTCGCCGGCGAACTGCTGCGTCGCGCGGGCGTCGGCGACGAGCACCGGCCGAAGTTCCTGCAGCACGCGCGCATCCATGTCGCCGGTGTGCCGTGCCACGTGATGCGCCTGTCGTTCACCGGCGAGGCGAGCTTCGAGTTGCACCATCAGATCGACCGCAGCGTCGAGCTGTGGCAGGCGCTCATGCACCTCGGCGAGCCGCTCGGCATCCGCCCGCACGGCCTTCAGGCGCTGTTCGGCCTGCGCTGCGAGAAGGGCCACATCATCGTCGGCCAGGACACCGAGCTCGACTCGACGCCCAGCCGGGTGAACATGGACTGGGCCGTCAAGCTCGACAAGCCGCAGTTCCTCGGCCGCGATGCGCTCATCCGCATCGCGAAGCTGCCCGACGAGCGACGGCTGTTCGGCTTCGTGATGGAAGGCACCGCCCCGCTCGAGGGCAGCGTCATCCACGCCGGCGGCGAGGTGGTGGGCCACGTCACGTCCAGCTGGACATCGCCGAAGTTCGGGCATGCGGTGCTGATGGGCTGGCAGAAGCGCCTGCCGCACGCCGACACGGTGCTCATCGACGACCGCGAGGCGCGGGTGAGCCCAGTGCCGTTCTACGACAGGGAGGGTGCCCGTGCGCGCATGTGACCCGTCGCGGACCCCGGGCCGCACGTCGCCGCTCGACGGCTGGCGCGTGATCGCCCAGCCCGCTGCGCTCGACGGCATGAAGGTGCCGCGCGGTGCCGCCGTGGTGCGCATCTCGCCTGACGATGCATTCGTCATCTGCGCCGCCGGCCCCGGCGCCGCGGCCCCCGTGGTGAAGGGCGACCCGTTCGCCATCGTCACCCCCGAGCACGGCTTCGCCGGAGCCCTGCTCACCGCCGCCGAGGTGGAACTGCTGGCCCTGCACCACATCGAGTGGGAACTGCCGGCGAGGCGTCCCGCCCTCGCCCAGGGCCGCATTGCCGGCGTGCCCGCCAAGCTCGACATTGCCAAGGACGGCTCGGCGCTGCTGCTCGTGGCGTGTGCCGCCCGCGCCGAACTGGAGGCGAGGATCGCATGAACGAGTTCGTCGAGACCCTGCTCGATCTGCCATGGCAGGTGGGCGATCCCAAGCCCGCCTACGACGTCGTCATCATCGGCGCCGGCGGCCACGGGCTTGCCACCGCCTACTACCTCGCCACTCGCCATGGGATCACCAATGTCTGCGTGCTCGACGCCAGCTTCATCGGCTCGGGCAACTCGGGCCGCAACACCACGATCATCCGCAGCAACTACGGCATCCCCGAGTCGGTGCGCTTCTACCAGCACAGTCTCGAGATGTACCAGCGCCTCGAGGACGAGACCGGCTGCTGGATCATGCACAGCACCAAGGGCCAGATCTGGATGGCGCACTCGGTGATGACCGCCCGCACCGAGCAGACGCGTGCCCTCATGAACTCGGCGTGCGGCGCAAAGACCGACTACATCGGGCCCGACGAGATCAAGCGGCTCTGCCCGCAACTCGACATCACCGGTGGCGGCCGCTACCCGGTGCACGGTGCCAGCTACCACCACGAGGGTGCCACGGCGCGTCACGATCGCGTGGTGTGGGCCTATGCGCAGGGCGCGTTGCGGGCGGGAGTGCACGTGTTCCAGCACACGCCGGTCAGCGGCCTCACCCGCGGCGCCGACGGCAGGGTCACCGGTGTCGTCACGCCGAAGGGCACGATCAGCGCCGGCACGGTCATCTCGGCCGTCGGCGGGCGCGTCAGCACGGTGGCCGGCTGGGCCGACGTGCGGCTGCCGATCCGCACCCATCCGCTGCAGGCGTTCGTCACCAACGCCTACGCGCAGCACTTCGCGCCGATCGTGTCGAGCAACGACCTCGTCTTCTACGTCAGCCAGACCCCGCGCGGCCAGATGCTCATCGGCGCCGAGTACGACGCCTTCGCCAGCTACCGGCAGACGACGACGTTCTCGTACCTGCAGTCGTGCGCCAAGAAGGCCATCACCATGCTGCCGTTCCTCGGCAAGTTGCGGATCCTGCGGTCCTGGACCGGCATCTGCGACATCAGCACCGACTTCTCGCCGATCCTCGTGCCCACGACCACCGACGGGTTCTGGATCTCGACGGGCTGGGGCACGTGGGGCTTCAATGCCATCCCGGCGGCGGGCGAGCAGCTCGCCCAGCTCCTTGCCACCGGCACCGCCCCGCTCATCGAGCCGTTCGGCCTCTCCCGGTTCGCCAACGAGGTGGCCATGGCCGACCCGAGCTCGGCAGGGACGAGGTGACACCGTGCTGTGGGTGAACTGTCCCAACTGCGGCAAGCGGCCCTTCGAGGAGTTCCGCTACGGCAACGTCTTCCCGACCACGCCCGACTCGATCACCGATCCCGACGCGCGCAACGTTGACTTCGCGTGGATGCAGGACAACATCGAGGGCGTGATCCTCGAGCGGTGGTTCCACGAGAGCGGATGCCGGCGGTGGCATACGGCAAGCCGCGACACCACCACCGACGCCTGGCTGCCCGTCGACGACTGACCGACGGGCTGCCGGCTCAGCCGGCCGGCGTGCGCTTCTGCACGTTGGCCCACTCGTCCTTCAGGCCCACCGTGCGGTGGAACAGCATCGGCTGGCGCGGGTCGTGGGCGAAGTAGCCGAGTCGCTCGAACTGCACGACGCTGCCGGCGGGCGTCGCCGCCAGCTCGGGCTCGGCCTTGCCGTGGGTCACCACCCGTGACCCGTCGGCGAGGTCGTCGAACGGATCGCCGGTGCGCTCGCCGGGTACCTCGGCGGCGAACAGCCGCTCGTACAGCATCGCAGTGACATCAACCGCGTGTGCCGCGCTCACCCAGTGAATGGTCGACTTCACCTTGCGGCCGTCGGCAGCCTGGCCGCCACGCGAGTCGGGGTCGTAGGTGCACTGCACCTCGGTGACGGTGCCGTCCGCGTCGGCGGTGAACCCGGTGCAGCGCACGAAGAAGGCGCCGCGGAGGCGCACCTCGGTGCCGGGAGAGAGGCGGAAGTACTTGGGCGGCGGCTCGGCCCGAAAGTCGTCGGCCTCGATGAACAGCTCGCCGGTGAAGGGCACGGTGCGGGTGCCGGCCGACGGGTCCTCGGGGTTGTTGACCACCTCGACGTGCTCGACATGGCCGGCGGGCCAGTTGGTGATGACGAGGCGGATCGGCTGCAGCACGGCCATGCGGCGCAATGCGGTGCGGTTCAGCTCGTTGCGCACGAACCACTCGAGCAGCTCGATCTGGTGGCGGCTGTTGGTCTTGGCCACGCCGATGAACTCGCAGAACGAGCGGATCGCCGCCGCCGGGTAGCCGCGTCGGCGCAGGGCGCGCAGCGTGGGCAGCCGCGGGTCGTCCCATCCGTCGACGATGCCGTCGTTGATCAGCTGCAGCAGCTTGCGCTTCGACGTGACGGTGTGCGTGAGCTCGAGACGGGCGAACTCGATCTGCCGGGGCTGCTCGAAGGGCAGCGGCAGCTGCTCGAGGTACCAGTCGTAGAGCGGGCGGTGGCTGTCGAACTCGAGGGTGCAGATGCTGTGCGTGACACCCTCGATGGCATCGCTCTGTCCGTGCGCCCAGTCGTAGGTGGGGTACAGGCACCATGCGTCGCCGGTGCGGTGATGGTGCTCGTGGCGGATGCGGTACATCACCGGATCGCGCATCTGCATGTTCTCGTGCTGCATGTCGATGCGCGCCCGCAGCACCCTGCTGCCGTCAGCGAACTCACCGGCGCGCATGCCGCGGAACAGGTCGAGGTTCTCGTCGGCACTGCGGCTGCGGAACGGGCTCTCGATGCCCGGCTTGCCGTAGCCGCCGCGCTGGGCCGAGATGGTCTCGGCATCCTGGTCGTCGACGTAGGCGAGGCCGTGCTGGATGAGGTGCTCGGCCCACTGGTAGAGCTGCTCGAAGTAGTCGCTGGCGTACACCGGGCCGCCATCGGGCTCGAACCCCAGCCAGCGGACGTCGTCGACGATGGCCTCGACGTACTCGGTCTCCTCGGTGACCGGGTTGGTGTCGTCGAAGCGAAGCTTGCAGATGCCGCCGAACTCCTCGGCGATCCCGAAGTCGACCACGATCGCCTTCGCATGCCCGATGTGCAGATAGCCGTTGGGCTCGGGTGGGAACCGGGTCTGCACACGGCCGCCGTAGGTGCCCTGCTCGTTGTCGGCGCGCACGAGGTCGCGTACGAAGTTCGCGGCTGTCGGGGCGTTGTGATTGTCGGTCATGGGGCTGTCTCCGGCTCGGCCGCAAAACGGTACCGGATGACGCCGCCCACCGGCCCTGTCCATATGCTGACGCCATGGTGTCGAACCGAGAAGTGTGGGAGGCCGAGTTCGGTTCGTCGCATCGGCGAGACGCCACCTTCACGACGATGTCGGGCATCCCGTTGCAGCCGGTGTACGGCCCCGACGACGCTGAGTTCCCCGGTCAGTTCCCCTTCACCCGCGGCCCCTACGCATCGATGTACCGATCGAAGTTGTGGACGATGCGCATGTTCGCGGGATTCGGAACGGCCGAGGACACCAACTGGCGGTTCAAGGAGATCATCCGTGCTGGCGGCGACGGACTGTCGACGGCATTCGACATGCCCACCCTCCTGGGCATCGACAGCGATCACCCCATGGCCTTGGGCGAGGTGGGCCGGTGTGGCGTGGCCGTCGACTCGCTGGCCGACATGGAGGATCTCTATGCGGGCATCGACCTCGGCCAGATCACGACGAGCATGACCATCAACTCGCCTGCGGCCGTCGTGCTGGCGATGTTCGTGGCGCAGGCCGAGAAGGCCGGTGTGCATCGCAGTCGCCTCGGCGGCACGCTGCAGAACGACATCCTGAAGGAGTACCAGGCGCAGAAGGAGTTCGTGTTCCCTCCGAGGCCCAGTATGCGTCTGGTGCGTGACTCGATCGCCTTCACCGCGGCGGAGATGCCGCGCTGGCACAGCATCTCGATCAGTGGCTACCACATTCGGGAAGCGGGCAGCACCGCCGTGGAGGAACTGGCCTTCACGCTGGCGAACGGTTTCGCCTACGTCGAACTGGCGCTGCAGGCGGGTCTGCCGGTCGACTCGTTCGCGCCGCGGCTGAGTTTCTTCTTCAACGCGCACATCGACTTCTTCGAGGAGATCGCCAAGTACCGCGCCGCCCGGCGCATATGGGCGCGCTGGATGCGCGACCGCTACGGGGCCCAACTCGACCGCTCGATGCAGTTGAGGTTCCACACCCAGACTGCCGGGGTGTCGCTGACCGCGCAGCAACCCGAGGTCAACATCGTGCGCACCGCCATCGAGGCGCTGGCCGGGGTGCTCGGCGGCACGCAGAGCCTGCACACGAACTCGATGGACGAGGCAATGGCGCTTCCCACCGAGCGGGCCGCACGCATCGCCCTGCGCACCCAGCAGGTGATCGCCCACGAGACCAACGTCGCACATGTGGCCGACCCGCTGGGTGGTTCGTGGTACCTGGAGGAACTGACCGACGAGGTCGAGCGTCAGGCGGAGGCACTGTTCGCCCAACTGCTGGAGATGGGCGGCGACTCGATGCTGGAGGGTGTCATCAAGGGCATCGACGACAACTGGTTCCAGGGCCGCATCGCCGACAGCGCCTTCGAACTCGAGCGCAGGTTCAACGCCGGTGACCGGATCGTGGTGGGGGTGAACGGCTTCACCGAGGGCAACGAGGAGGGCCAGATCCCGTTGCTGCGGATCACCGGAGAGGACGAATCCCGCCAGCGCAAGCGCCTCGCAGAGGTTCGCCAACAGCGAGACGACGCGGCCGTGGATTCGGCTCTGCAACGTGTTCGCTCGGACGCGGCCGACCCGGAGGTGAACCTGATGCCCACGCTGATCGATGCCGTCGGCGTCTACGCGACGCTCGGTGAGGTGATGGGGGCGATGGGCGAGGTGTTCGGTCGCCACGTGGAGGTGCCGACGATATGAGTGCCCGCGTCCTCGTCGCGAAGGTCGGCCTCGACGGCCACGATCGCGGCATCAAGGTTGTCGCCCGCATCCTGCGTGATGCCAGCCACGAAGTGATCTACACCGGTCTGTTCCAGACGCCGGAGACGGTTGCCGCCTCGGCGGTCGACGAGGACGTCGACCTGGTGGGTCTGTCGATGCTGTCGGGCGCGCACATGACGCTCGCGCCACTCGTGGTGCAGGCCATCCGGGCGCGTGGCGCCGACATTCCCGTGGTGGTGGGCGGCATCGTCCCGGATCACGACCTCGACGAGATGAAGGCCGTGGGCATCGCAGCCGTGTTGACGCCCGGAGCGACCGCCGAGGAGATCGTCCGCGTGGTCAACCAAGTCCTCACCGATTCCGCGCGAACTTGATTTCCTCAGGACAGGCTCGCGCGAACTCGAGTTCGCGCGGGGTCAGTTGCGGGGGACCTTGCTCCAGGGGAGGTCCTTGTCCACGCGGGGCTCGCCGGGCAGGCCCAGCACCTGCTCGCCGAGGATGTTCCGCATGATCTCGCTGGTGCCGCCCTCGATGCTGTTCGCCCGGGCCCGCAGGAAGCTGTGGCGGATGCCGTGGTCCATGCCGTCGACCGACAACTGGTCGGGTCGGCGGAAGGTGTAGTCGTAGTCGACCAGCGCACTGGCACCGAGCAGGTCGATGCAGAACTCGGTGCACTCCTTGTTGAAGTTGCTGAGTGCCAACTTGGCGATCGAGCCCTCGGGCCCGGGGTTGCCGGACTTCGCGTTCTGGCCGGCGCGCACGTTGGTGAGCCGGAACGCCTCGCTCTTGGTGAACAACTGCATCAGTCGTTCGCGGCGGGCACCGGTGCGCTCGTCGGCGGGCAGTTCGGACCAGATGCGCAACGCCTCGCCGATCGGACCCGTTCGGCGACTGCCGCTGTTTCCGCTGCCGATGGCGGTGCGCTCGTTCATCAGGGTGGTAAGGGCGGCTCGCCAGCCCTCGCCCTCGGCGCCGATGCGGCAGTCGTCGGGCACGCGCACATCGGTCATGTAGACCTCGTTGAACTCGGCCTCGCCGGTGATCTGGCGCAGCGGTCGCACCTCCACACCGGGCAGCCGCATGTCGAGTGCGAAGTACGTCATGCCCTTGTGCTTGGGCTGGTCGGGATCGGTGCGGGTGACGAGCATGCCCCAGTCGCCCAGGTGCGCCATCGTGTTCCAGACCTTCTGCCCGTTGACGATCCACTCGTCGCCGTCACGCACCGCACGGGTGCCGAGGCCGGCGAAGTCACTGCCGGCACCGGGCTCGCTGAACAACTGGCACCAGCGTTCCTCGCCGGTGTACATCGGGCGCAGGAATCGGTTCCGCTGGTCGTCGTTCCCGTGGGTGACGATGGTGGGGCCGGCGAGCGCCATGAAGAACGTCGAGGGGTCCTGCGCGGCCGCGCCGGCTCGACGGCACCGTTCCTCGACGACGCGGTTCAGTTCCGGCCTTGCGCCGAGGCCGCCGAACCCGACGGGAAAGTGCACCCAGGCAAGGCCGGCGTCGTAGCGCCGACCGCGGAACTCGGTGTCGGTGAGCGAGGCCGGCGGGTGCTCGGCCAGCAACTGGTCGAGTGCGGAGTTGACGCGGTCGAGGTCGGTGTCGCTCATGGGCGGAAGTCTCGCCCGCGTGCCGCACCCCGATCAACATGGAGGTGCGGAGTAGCGTGCCGGTCATGGCCGAAGCCGCCACACCCGAGGAACGTGCCGCCATCCGCGCATTCCTGCAGCGGCGCGAAGTGCGGTTGTCGACGCACGAGGTGGCGGCGTGAGACGCTCGATCGACGATTACCCGTTCAGCGCCGACGACCTGCCCGACGGCGCCGACGACGCGATGAAGGTTTCGTGGGCCGTGGCGATCAGCGACGACTACGACGACGCCGAACCGCGCGTGGTGCTGACGGTGGAGGAGGTCGGCGCACCCGGCGAGGGACTGGTGGCGCACCTGCACCCCGACATGGTGCGCCGCCTGCGCCGGGCACTGCACGACGCCCTGCGGGAGATCGGCGAGGACGTCGGCGCCTGACCTTGTGACCGGACCGAATCCCCCATAAAGTTGACAGGAATAGTCATCTTTGGACAGGAGCAGGTCGTGGGAGTCACCCCCGTCATCCCCGTACCGCGTGATCTCGACGCAGAACAGCAGCGGGACATCGAGCGGTTCGAGCAAGCCATCGAGCAGTACCTGTCCGGCGAGATCAGCGAGGACGTGTTCCGCGTCATGCGCCTGAACAACGGCGTGTACGGCCAACGCCAGGGTGGCACCAACCAGATGGTGCGCATCAAGGTGCCGGCCGGCAGCATCACGCCGGACCAACTCGAGATGATGGGTCGCATCTCGGAGGAGTTCTCTCGTGGCTGGGGCCACATCACCACCCGCCAGAACGTGCAGGTGCACTTCGTCGACCTGCGGCGTGTGCCCGAGGTGATGCGCCTCATCGCCGGTGTGGGAATGACCAGTCGAGAGGCCTGCGGCGACACCGTGCGCAACGTGATGGCCTGTCACCTGGCCGGCGCCTGCCCGTATGAGGTGCTCGACGTCACCCCGTGGGCCGAGGCCGCGTACGAGCATTTCGTGCGCAACCCGTTGGGTCAGCGACTGCCGCGCAAGTTCAAGATCAACTTCAGCGGGTGCAGCACCGACTGCGGCCAGGCGATGTTCAACGACGCCGGCGTGGTGGCGGTGACCCGCACGCATGAGGACGGCACGGTCGAGCAGGGCTTCCGGGTGTACATCGCCGGTGGCCTCGGAGCCACGCCGCACCCGGCCCTCGCGCTGGAGGACTTCACCTCACGAGAGGACCTGCTGCCCACCATCGAGGCGGTGCTGCGTGTGTTCGACCAGGCGGGCAACCGTGACAACAAGCTGCGCGCCCGCCTCAAGTGGTTGGTCGACACGCTGGGCATCGACGAACTGCGCCGTCGTGTGCTGAAGGTGCGCCACACGCTGCCGGCGTCGTCGAGTTGGCCCGGTGGCATCCCGCCGTACGTGCAGAAGGTCGGCGATGCCCCGGCAGGCCGTGCGGCGAGCGGCGAGGTGACAGCGGTCGGCCAAGGTGCAGTGGCGGTGTCGCTGACGCCCCGCGACCCCTACGGGCGCTGGGTCGCCACCTCCGTGGTGCGTGGCGCGGCGAACGGCTCGGTCTCGGCCATCGCGTACGCGGCGTTGGGCGACATCACGGCCGCGCAGTTCCGGGCGCTCGCCGCCATCCAGCGTGAGCTCGGCGCCGACGTGCGTCTCACGAACCGCCAGAACGTTGCGTTCCGCGGCCTCACCGAGGCACAGTTGCCGGTGCTGTACGAGCGCCTCGAGGCCATCGGAATGGCCCGCCCAGGGGCCGAACTGGCACGCGACGTGGTGGCCTGCCCCGGTGCCGACACCTGCAACATCGCGGTCACCCAGTCCCGTGGCCTGGCAGCGGCCATCGGTCAGGAACTGGAGGAGCAAGGCCTGGCCGAGGTCGGCGGCGTCCGCATCAACATCTCGGGCTGCACCAACTCGTGCGGACAGCACCATGCCAGTGACATCGGCTTCTTCGGCGCCGAGCGTCGGGCTCACGGCCGATCCGCTCCCGGCTACCAGATGCTGCTGGGCGGCTACGTGGGGCAGGAGCAGATCCACTTCGGTGAGAAGGCGTTGCGCCTGCCCGCGAAGGCCGCGCCTCAGGCGGCCGCCCGGGTGATCCGCCGGTTCAACGAGGAGCGCTCGGCCGGCGAGGCCTTCCGTTCCTGGATGGATCGCGTGGGCGGAGCGTTCGCTCTGGCGAAGGACCTCGAGGATCTCGCCGAGTTCCCCACCCCCGAGTCCGCCCCCGACTTCTACGTCGACTACGGCGAGACGGGGCCGTTCGTCGCTGCGGTCGGCGACTCGGAGTGCGCCGTCTGACCCCACAGACGGTTGGGTGCCGCGTCAGTGTCACCGCACAGAGCGACACAACGTCTGTGCCGTGACACAGACGCAGACTCTGTGCCGTGAGACGGGCACAACGTCTGTGCCGTGACACAGACGCAGAAGGTGGCGCGCGGGTGTGGGCTAGGTTCGGCCCGATGGCGAGTTGGGGAGACTTCGAGGCCGCGGAGCCCTTGATGGCAGCCAGGGCTGCGGCACTGTTCCGTCGACGAAAGCACCACGTGATGGCCACCATCCGGCGCGATGGCTCCCCGCGCCTGAGCGGCACCGAGGTGACCATCGAGGACGGGTCGTTCGGGTTCGGCGCAATGGCCGGAACGATGCGGGTGACGGACCTTCACCGCGATCAACGGCTGGCCGTCCACTGTCAGGGCATCGACCCGCCCGAGCACGACCACGCCCTCTGGGAGGGCGAGGCGAAGGTGAGCGGCAGGGCGGTGCCTGTTGCGGCGCCGCCGACCGCCGAGGACGGCCCGCCTGCCGACTTCTTCAGGGTCGATCTCGACGAGGTGGTGCTGACCGGGGTTGCTCCGTCGGGCGACCACCTGGTGATCGAACGCTGGACGCCGACGAGCGGGGTGCGGCGCTTCGAGCGCTACTGACCCCCGGCCCGATAGCTGCACCCGGCCGGGCCGGGTGGGCGGGCCGTGGTCAGGTGGGGTCGGTGTCGGCCAGGATGGGCTGCAGCGTCAACTCGGGCTCGTCGCTCATCAGCCGCTGCAGGCGGTACTTGTTCTCGAACAGGGCCACCAGAGCACCGTCGCCGCGGGTGAGGATGCGGATGCCGCCGATCTGGCGCAGCCGGTCGGCCGATGCCTTGTCGGTGAGGCGGATGGCCTGGTACGGGGCCGACACGATCTCGGTCGGGGCGCCGAACTCGCTGCCCAGTCGATGGGCGAACACCTCGAACTGCAGTTGGCCGACGGCGGCGAGCACGTTCTCGGTGTCGCCCATGTCGGGGTCGCGTAGCACCTGCACCACGCCTTCCTCGTCGAGTTGTTCGAGGCCCTTGCGGAACTGCTTGGCCTTGCCGTTGTCGAGTGGGCGGGCGCGGGCGAACACCTCGGGCGCGAAGCGGGGAAGCGGCGGGAACTCGACCGCGCCACCGTCGTAGCCAGCGCCGTACAGGGTGTCGCCGATGAGCACGCCGCTTGCATTCACGAGGCCCACGACGTCGCCCGGGTAGGCGAGGTCGACGGTCTCGCGATCGGCGCCGAATGCCGTCGTGGCGTACTTGGTGGTCATGTCGCGGCCGGTGCGCGAGTTGGTGACACTCATGCCCCGCTCGAACGTGCCGCTGCAGATGCGGGCGAACGCGATGCGATCGCGGTGCGAGGGATCCATGTTCGCCTGCACCTTGAACACGAAGGCGCTGAACGCCGAATCGAGCGGGTGCGGTTCGCCCTTGGCGTCGACCCGCGGTGACGGGGCCGGGGCGAGTTCGACCACGGCGTCGAGCAGTTTGCGCACGCCGAAGTTGGTGAGCGCCGAGCCCACGAACACTGGCGTGGATTCGCCGGCGAGGAACGACGGCATGTCGACATCGGCGCCGATGGCCTCGAGCAGCCCCAACTCGTCGAGCGCGGACTGCCAGGCCCGACCGCCCTCGGCACTGGCCTTGGCGAGCGGCACGTCTTCCTCCAGCGCCGCCGAGGCACCGCGGGCGGTGCGGGTGAAGCGGGTGTACATGCCGGTGCGCCGGTCGACCACACCGCGGAACTCGTCGCCACTGCCGACCGGCCAGGTGACCGGGGTGGGCCGCAGGTTGATCTGTGCCTCGATCTCGTCGAGCAGTTCCAGCGGCTCGCGACCCGGACGGTCGTACTTGTTCAGGAACGTGAGCACCGGCAGGCTGCGTGCCCGGCACACCTGGAACAGCTTGAGCGTCTGGCTCTCGATGCCCTTCGCCGCGTCGAGCACCATCACGACCGCATCGACGGCGGCGAGCACGCGGTACGTGTCCTCGCTGAAGTCGCGGTGGCCGGGCGTGTCGAGCAGGTTGATGATGTGCGCGTGGTACGGAAACTGCAGCACCGTGCTGCTGATGCTGATGCCGCGCTGCTGCTCGATCTCCATCCAGTCGCTGCGCGAACTGCGCCGGCCCTCGCGGGCATGCACGGCGCCGGCCTCCTGCACAGCGCCCGAGTAGAGAAGAAACTTCTCTGTGAGCGTGGTCTTGCCGGCGTCGGGGTGGCTGATGATCGCGAACGTGCGCCGGAGCGAGGATTCGTGCAGCGCGGTGGCGTCCATGGGCAGCCGAGGCTACCGGCGCCCATCCGAGCGCCGGTCAGCCGGTCATGTCCTCAGCCTCCGTTCGACGCAGGCGCCCAGGTGCGGCAGGGTTGGCCGCGCAGCGCACCGCACGCGGGCGGGGCGGGTTGCGGCACCACCACCCGGTCGGTGACCGCCAGCACCAGCCGCGACGGGTGATCGGCGTCGTGGGCGATGGTGACCGTCTCGCCGTCGGCGATGGTGCGGAACGCCCAGATCGCCCGGTTGTTGCCCGGGGCATCGATCGTCAGGCGCAGGCGACTGCCGGCGCGGAACGGGTGTGCGAAGGGGAACAACGCCACCCGAACGAGGGTGAACTCGTCGGCGGGCAGGTCGGCAGCGTCGGCCTCGAGGTTCGTGAACACGGGCGCCAGGTCGGTGCTCGCCTTGTCGTCGAGAGCTCGTTGGCTGGCGCGCTGCCATCCGCTCTGCACGTAGATCTCGGTGCCGTCGGGGCGCACCTCGCTGATGGTGACCTCCAGGTCCGTGTCGGCGGAACTGGCCTTCACCCACAGGTCGACCGATCCGGCCCCCACCACCACGAGGTCCTTCTCCAGCGGCGGGGTCACATAGCCCAGGCCCTTGCCATCGGGCAGTGCCTGCCAGTCGTACTGCACGTCGGCTCGCCACACGCCGTTGCCGTCGCCGGAGTAGAAGGTGGCGGGCAGCGCATCAGGGTCCGCCACGTACGAGTCGGCGGTGGTGCCGGTGCCCTGCTCGCCGTACGCCAGCGAGCCGCCGTCACCGAGGCCCCACAGCGTGGTCACGCCCTCGGGAATCGGCCAACGGTCGAACTCGGCCACGAAGTTGGCCTCGGGGGTGCCGGGTGAGAACTCGTCGTTGCCGCCCTGCTCGAAGATCACGCGCACCGACTTCTCGCCCTCGAAGGCAGCCAAGGCCTGCTCGTAGGTCATGCCGTCGAAGCGGTTCTCGAACGGACCGAACGCCGAGACGCCCCAGATGGCGCCACCGAGCGTGCCGGCGATCACCGGGCCGAGCGACAGGTCGGGCACCTTCTTGGCGGCGTACAACTGCAGGAACTCGAGGTAGCGGCGGGCCACCGAAGGGCTGAGCGACTCGGTGTGCAGGCCGTTGGTGAGGGTCACGTACACGTGGGGTGAACCGGTGAAGTTCGGCAGCATCGCGGGGAAGCGGCCGCCGGTCTGTTCGTCCTGCCAGGCACCGGCGATGAAGACCGGCACCTGGATCCTGTCGACGAAGGTCGCGGGCGCCAACGAGTCGCCGAGCGGGTTCGAGTAGTACGGGTTGTCCTCGATCTCCTGCAGCAGGTCGGGGTTCTGCAGACGCAGCAGCTGGTTGTCGGCGCAGCGTTGGTCGCCGTCGTCGGCCCGCTGCTTCGTCCAGCCCTGGCCGTATGGCTTCGCGCTCTCGACACGCTGCTTCGTCCAGTCGACGGCGAACCCGGTGTTCAGGATGCCGCCGGGGTACAGCGTGCTGCGATAGCTGTCGTCGAGCACCGACAGGGGCGTGATGCTGTTGAGGCTCGGCGGCTGGGTGGCGGCAACGAACAACTGACTGATGCCCGGGTAGCTGATGCCCACCATGCCCACCTG
>JBJTXX010000156.1:0-13487 GCA_046082485.1 Actinomycetota bacterium | reverse complement strand
CGTGGCGCACCCTGCAGCGCCACGCCTCGCAGCCTTGGACGATCAGCGACCTGCCGCTCATCGACGAACTCGGCGAACTCATGGGAACGATGGCGGTGCCGCTGATCGAGGCCCCGTCGCGGATCTCGGCCGAGGAGCGCGAGATCGCCTTCGAGGTGGCCTCCGCGACCTTCTCACCCACGCTCAGCACGGACGGCAACCCCGGCGGCGCCGACATCTCGGGCATCGTCACGCTGCAGCAACTCATCGCCGATTACCTCGGTGAGGAGGACGTGCCGAGCCTGGTGGAGATGGCCCGCGGCGACTCGAGTTGGCTGTTCGCGCACATCGTCGTCGACGAAGCCCAGGACGTGACGGCGATGCAGTGGCGAGCGCTCAACCGCCGCTGCCTCGGTCGTTCGATGACCATCGTGGGCGACCCCGACCAGCAGGCCCGGCCCGGCGACGACTGGTGGATCGACCGCATCAAGGCCGGCCTGGGGGTCGAGACCGTCGACGTGCACTCGTTGCACATCAACTACCGCACCCCCGCAGAGCTGATGGCCCCCGCACAGCAGCTACGGGCCCGCTCCGCCTCGCCCGACACCGTTCCCACGCAGTACGTCCGCAATGGGAGTCGGCCGTGGGCCGCACGGTGCGAGGGTGTGGACGTCGAAGTGGTTCGCACAGCCGTGGAACAGGCCCGGGCCGAACTCGGCGAGCGCGGTCGACTGGCCGTCATCTCGGGCCAACGCCACGCGGGCATCGTGGCGCAGGCGCTCGAGGCTTTCGAGTGCGCCGGAGCAGACAACGGCACCCACCGACTGCTGCGTCCCGTGGCCGGGTTCCTCGCCACCGAGGTGAAGGGCCTCGAGTTCGATGCCGTCCTCGTGGTGGACCCGAAGACCATCGAAGCCGAGAGCGGCTGGCGCCAGCTGTACGTGGTGCTCACGCGCCCGACCCGACATCTCGGGCTCGTGATGGTCGGCGCACCGAGCGAGTTCGAGGCGCGTTGGCTCGACACCGGTGCCGTAGCCGAGTTGCCCGTCCTTCAGAACGTCTGCTGATCCTCGAACGGGCGAGGCCCCGGGCGTTCCCCGAGTCGCTGGATCAGCGGCTGCGGAACAACTCGAGCGCCCGGGCGAGCGTGTCGTCGAGTTGAGCCCTCGCGGCGAAGGCGATCGCCTCGCGGGCCGCAGCCTCGGCGCCGCTGCGGTCGTCGAGATCGCGTCGCATCTGCGCCTCGGACAGCAGGATCTCACCGATCATGCCTGCCCAGGTGTCGGAAACCCTGGTGCTGCGCTGGTACGCCTCGCGTATCCAGCGCAGCGCCCCGGCGGCGTCGCCGTTCGCCGCATGGTGCATCGCCAGCACTCGGGCAGCGCCACCCTCCCAGCACGGGTCCTGCAGGTGACAGGTCATCGCAAAGAGTCGCTCCAGTTCGGCCCTCCCCACGGTGGTCGCGTCGGTGCACAGGTCGCATTCGGCAACCAGCATCAGCGGGAACGGCTCGAAGGCCGTCCACCTCGCATCCCGTGCCAACTCGAGACTGCGGCCAGCCCACTCGCGGGCTTCGTCGACCATTCCGCTCCGCAGGAACGCCCAGGCGCCCAAGCCCAGCACCCTGCTCTGTCGGCGGCGATCCCCAGACCGTGCCGCAAGCTCACTGGCCTCGCGCAGCAACTCGATCGCCTCCGCGTGACGGCCCCAGTCGGTGAGGTTGAAGCCGCGGTGGGCCACCACGCCCGAGAGGGCGAGCGGGTCGTCACCGGCAAGCGGGCCAGCGGCCTCGAACACGGCCTCCGCCGCATCGCGGCGGCCGGCGAGCGCGTTGGCATAGCCCATGTCGGCAAGCGCCGCGCTCGCCGTGACGTCGTCGCCCACCGAACCGGCGAGTTCGGCTGCCTGGCCCAGCAGCACCACACCCTCGTCATCGAAACCGCGCACGCTGTAGACGAGCGCATGACCCAACTCGAACAACGCCGTGCAACGCAGGGCCGGGTCGCCGTCATCATCGGCGCACGCAACCGCCCGACGCAGGCAGTCGACGCCGGCATCCGCCACCCCTGCCTCCAGCGCTGCACGGCCGGCATCCAGCAGCGTCTGCACCTGAGCCGCCGCCGAGACTCCGGGCGGCGGTTCCGCAACCGTCGACCGGGCGGCGCTGCGAAGGGCCGGCGACGGCTCCCGGCGCAACTCCGTGCGGAACAGCGCTTCGACCTGTTCGACATGGGCGACCGCCACGCTCTCGCGGCCTGCGGCAACGAGACTCTTCGCCAGCAACACGTGGGCTCCCTCGTCGTAGGGGGATCGACGCGCCGCCAGCTCGGCTGCGTGAACCGCCTCGTCCACGCGGCCACGCGACAACGCCGACACCGCCCGCTGGTGCAGAGCAGCATCCACCCGGGCGGCGACGCGCTGCCGGGCCACGAGCAACCACGTGTCGAACTCCGGGCCACACGCCGGGTCGACACCCTCCAGCAGTTCACCCGTCCCGATGGCATCGGGGTCGAGGGTGTCGAGCGACAGCACGTCCACCGACACACCCTCGGGCATGCCAGGCTGCACCGGGTCGCCGCTCAGCACTGTCGAGTCGCCGAGGGCGCGTCGCAGCTCGGCAAGGCACCAGCGCAGCGAGCCGAGCGGGTCGGCGGCCTCCGGGAACAACTCGCCACTCAACTCCCGGCGGGAGAGCGCACGATCCGCCAGCACGATGCGAGCCAGCACCGCCCACGGCTTCTGGCCGCGCAACTCCCGCACCGTTCCGTCCACCGTGATGATGCGTGGCGCTCCGATCAGCCGGATCCGGGTCATCCCCAACGAGTCTCCCATACCGGCACAGGGCACCAGTCCGCCGTGTGCGGAAGCGTGTGCGGAACTTTTCCGGAAACTTTCGGTGGTCCCCCGAGGCCGCACACACCGCTGCTGCACGCTGATGCCAACGACGGGAACGGCCCGTCGAAACCACAAGGAGCATCCAATGCCGCAGTTCATCATCGAGCGCAACATCCCCGGTGCCAGCACCCTGAGCGCCGACGAGCTGGCCGACATCTCGGCCAAGAGCAACGAGGTCGTCGCCGGCCTCGGCGTGCCCTACCGCTGGGTCACCAGCTACGTCGCCGGCGACAAGATCTACTGCGTCCACGAGACGGACAACAGCGAGACCATCGCCGAGCACGCCCGCCGCGGCGGCTTCCCGGCCGACATGATCGTGGGCATCTCGGCCCAGATCGGTCCGCAGACCGCACGCAGCTGACACCCAGCAACACCCGCCCCCTGCCCTGCCCCTGCCGGCGCCGAGCGCTCGACCCGAGTCGACCTCGAGCCGTCAGGGGCAGCGGCGCGTCCGGTGCCCTGCGGCAGACTTGCTGCATGGCGAACCCCCGCGTCGACGCGTACCTCAGGAACTCGAAGCTCTGGCCCACGGAGGTCGGCCGGCTGCGGGAGGTGCTGCTCGCCACCGGCCTCGACGAGGAGATGAAGTGGGGCAAGCCCTGCTACTGCGACGGTGACCGCAACATCGCGATCGTGCAGGAGATGAAGTCGTTCCTCGCACTCATGTTCTTCAAGGGTGCACTGATGCCCGACCCTGCCGTAGTGCTGGAGGACCAGGGCCCGAACTCACGGTCGGCGAAACGGATGACCTTCACCTCGGTCAGCGACATCGACCGGCTCGCCGGCGTCATCGCCGACTACGTGGCGACCGCCATCGCGGTGGAGGACTCGGGTGTGAAGCCGCCGCCTGCACCGGCGCTCGAGTTGGTCGACGTGCTGCAGGCCCGAGTCGACACCGACCCTGCCTTCGCCGCCGCCTTCGGTTCCCTATTCCCCAGTTGCCAACGCGAGTACAACATGCACTTCGCCGACGCCAGGCAATTGGCCACCCGCGAGGCCCGCCTGGCCAAGTACGCCGAACGCATCCTCGCCGGCAAGCGCATGCGCGACCGCTGACCGGCGAACAGGGTCAGGCGACGGCGCCGTGGGTGAAGCGGCCGCTCAGCATCGTGCGCACCACCGGGATGGCATGGATCTCGTGGGGCCGCACCTCGAACGGGCTGGCCCCCAGCACCACGAGGTCGGCCTGTTTGCCCAGCTCGATCGAACCGACGCGGTCCTCCATGCGCAGCGCCCAGGCCCCGTTGGCCGTGTAGCAGCGCAGGGCATCGGCCACCGACACGCGCTCGTGCGCACCGGCCGGGCGATCATCGGGTCGGCCGGGGCGCTGCCGGGTGACCGCCGACTCGATCTGCACGAGCGGAGCGATCTCGTGCACCTCCACGCCCGGGCAGTCGGCGCCGAAGGTGACGTTCGCCCCGGTGCGCAACACCGAGCCATAGGGGCAGTAGTCGCGGCGGAACCGTTCGGCGCCCACAAGACCCGGGTAGGCATCGACGAACTCGCCCCGGTAGTCGGTGCCCCACACGGGCGTGCAGTTGGCCGTCACCCCCAGTCGGGCGAAACGCAGCACGTCGTCGGGGTGGCAGAACTCGAGGTGGCACACGGTGTTGCGGGGCGAGAGGTGCGGGTGCGCGGTGCGCACGTGCTCGAACCCGTCCAGCGCGGCACGCACACCGGCGTCGCCGCAGGCGTGGATGTGCACGTCGAAGCCAGCCACGTTGCCCGCCTCGCTGATGGCCTGCGCGTACTCGGGCGTGCACACCCACCCGCCACGATGGGGCTGGTCGGCGTAGGGCTCGAGCATCGCGGCCGTGTGCTGCGGGCCGACGCCGTCCATGAACAGCTTCAGCGTGGTGACCGACACGTTCGGCGAGCGGAACTGCTCGTTCATCCGACGAGTCGCCTCCACCGCACGCTGCGGGTCGGTGGACGGGTCGCGCACCACGTTCGAGCCCACGATGCGCACCGGCAGATCGCCCGCCAGGTCGAGGTCGACGAGGAGTTGGTAGACCTCGTCCACCTGTCGGCGCGCCGTCAGCATCGTGCTGGCGTCGAAGTACGAGGTGATGCCCCACGACGGCGCCGGCAGCAGTGTCATCGACATCGCCTGACGCACCGACGCCATGTCGAACATGCCCAGCCTGATGGCGATCGGCAGCCACGCCTCGGGCTCGCAGCACGTTCCCGACGGGAAGCCGTCGGGATCGCGAGGCCAGTAGCCGGTGGGCGGATTCGGGTCGGGCGTGTCGGCACCGATGCCGGCAGCGAGGAACGCCGCGGTGTTCGCCCACACGTCGTGCACGTCGTACGTGTGCAGGAATGCCGGGCGCACGTCGGTCACGCCGTCGAGCCACGTGCGGTGCGGCTGCTCGCCGTCGAACGTGAACGGTGTCCAACCATGACCGCGGATCACCTCGTGCAGTGGGTGGTCGGCGGAGTAACGGCGGATCTGTTCGAGCACGGCGTCCTTGCCGTGCAGGCCCTCCAGCGACACACCCACCTTGGCCAACGCGCCACCCACCAGGTGGTCGTGACCGTCGATGAAGCCGGGCATCAGGAAGCCGCCCTGGAGATCGACCTCCACGGTGTCGGGGCGCAGGTGCGGGCGCGCCTCGGCCTCACTGCCGACCTGCACGATCACGGCATCGTGCACCACCACGGATTCGGCCCACGGCGCACGGCAATCCATCGTGTACACCGCACCGTTGCGGAACCAGTGGCTCGTCACCGCACCCCCCACGAAGTCACCGCGAACATAGTGCGTGCATGCATTCACGGTCCGCCGACGGTGAGGGGCCGTGGTGTCAGGCCGGCACTGCGGCCATCAGCAGTTCCATGGAACGCAACCGGTCGTCCACCGTCGGCGAGGCCAGCGCCACGATCAACTCGTCGGCGAACGCGTGCTCGGCGAACGCATCGAGATAGCGGTGCACGGTGGCCGGCGACCCCACCGCCCGGTACGTCATCATCCGCACGATCTGCTGACCCTGCGGACTGGCCATGACCCTGTCGATCTGGTCGTCGTCGAGATCGGCGGGAAGGTTCAGGAAACGCTGCACGCGCCAGCGGGCCGCCACCAGCAACTGCTGTTCGGCCTCCTCGTCGGTGTCGGCGCAGATCACGTTGACGGCGGCCATCGCCCGCGGCCGTTCGAGGTGTTGCGACGGTTGGAACTCGTGGTGGTACAGCGTCATCGCCCGCTCCAGCGCCTCGGGGGCGAAATGCGAGGCGAAGGCGAACGGCAACCCCAGGTGCGCGGCAAGGCTGGCGCCGAACAGCGACGAACCGAGAATCCACACCGGCACCTCGGTGCCCGCGCCGGGCACGCACGTCACCCCCGCCACCCGACTCTCACCGGCGAGATAGCCCATCACCTCGAGCACGTCGTCGGGGAAGGTGTCGGACGACGTGTGGTCGCGCCGCAAGGCGCGCATGGTGACCTGATCACTGCCCGGTGCCCGGCCCAGACCCAGTTCGATGCGGCCCGGGTGCAGCGTGGCGAGCGTGCCGTACTGCTCGGCGATGGTGAGCGGCGAGTGGTTCGGCAGCATCACCCCACCGGCGCCGAGGCGGATGGTGCTGGTGTGCGCGGCCACGTGGGCGATCAACACGGCCGGCGCAGACGACGCGATCGACGCCATGTTGTGGTGCTCGGCGTACCAGACGCGCTGCATGCCCAGTCGCTCGGCCGACTGTGCCAGACGAACGCTCGCCGCCAGGGCATCGGCCGGCGTCTGGCCGCGGCCGACGATGGCCAGGTCGAGCAACGACAGGGGGCGAAGGGATGAAGGCGGCACGACGACCGAATCCTACGATTCGGACCCGACGACGCTGGTACCGTCCGGCACGCATGAGTGCGATCAATCGCTGGGCCGACGCCCTGCCGCAATGGGGCATCCCACAACACATTCTCGATGCTGCGCCGCAGTCGCCGTGGATCCACCCCGTCGAGAACTTCCGCCCTGCCGGCAACCTGTTCGTCGACACACCGTCGCGGCTGCGAGCCCTGGAGGTGCTGACCGGCGACGACCCCTCGGTGCTCGACGTGGGCTGTGGCGGCGGCCGCGCCGCATTCGGGCTCACCCCGCCGGCCACCAACGTGTTCGGCGTCGACCACCAGCAGGCGATGCTCGACGTGTTCACCGACGAGGCGCGCGCCCGCGGTCTGCCGGTGGGCACACTGCTCGGCAACTGGCCCGACGTCGCCGACGAGGCACCGACGTGCGAAGTGGTGACCTGCCACCACGTCTTCTACAACGTCCGCGACCTGGTGCCGTTCGCCGCAGCCCTCGGCAGCCACGCTCGCCGTCGCGTGGTGGTGGAGATGCCGATGCAACACCCGCTCTCCACCCTGTCGGCAGCATGGTTGCACTTCTGGGACCTGCAGCGACCGACCTCGCCGACCGCGCACGATGCCCTAGCCGTGCTGCACGAAATGGGTCTGCCGGCCGAGCTGGAGGAGTTCACGACCGCGGCACCCAGCGCGTCGACCGCCATCACCGACCTCGACGTGGAACACACCCGCATCCGCCTCTGCCTGCCCGCAGAGCGCGACCCCGAAGTGCGTGACTTCATGCAGCAGCACCCCGTGGGGCCGCGGCGCAGCGCCACGCTGTGGTGGGACACCTGACGGCCATGCGGCGCGGATGGGCCGGTGTGCTCATGGCGGCATGCGCACTCGCGACGACTCACGCAGCCCCCGCCGATGCCCTGCCCGCCTCGTACTTCGAGGACGCCACACCCGGGCCGGCCGGTTCGCTGGCGATCGTCGGTGACTCGCTGACGATCGGCTACTGGGGCGGCCTCGACGACACGCTGCGGCAGGTCGGGTTCGGCCCGTTCCGTATGGAGGCCCGCAGCGCCCGCCGAACCGTCGTGCCCATCGAGGGCAGCACCTCGGGCATCGACGCCGTGCGGCACATCCGCCAGGGCGGGTTCGACGCCACGGTCTGGGTGGTGGCCGTCGGCACCAACGACATCAACCTGACGGCGGGCGCACCGGGTGAACCCGACCGCACGATCATCACGATGCTCGACGAGATCGGCCCCGGTCGCACCGTGGTGTGGGTGAACGTGCACGCCGGCCGGTCGCAGGCCAACGCCGCGGTGTTCAACGCGCGACTGGCTGCCATCGCCGCCGAGCGCCCGGGCATGGTGGTGGCCGACTGGTCGACCCTCGCAGCCACGAACCCGCGGTGGATGCGGGAGGACGGCGTGCACAACACCGCCGAGGGAGCGGTGCAGCGCAACCGTTTCGTGGCCGCGCAGGCACTGTGGGCCGTCGCCACGGCCGGCACCGCCTCGATGCCGACGGTGCGGCCAGCGCGCCAGCGGGAGCCCATCGTGTCGTGGGTGACGCCGCACCGGCTGCGGCTGCGCTGACCCACCCGATCAAGCCCGCATGGAACACCGACTCGGTCACGCCCTAGTCTCCTCCCATGGGAGCGAACGACGAGGAGCGCAGCCGAGTGCTGCGCCGTTCAACTCTGCTGTGTGCCACCGTCCTGCTGCTGGTCGGCTGCTCGGAACGGCAGGCAACACTGGTGGTCCGCGGCGCCGACCAAGTGCAGGTGATGACACCGGAGGAGGTCGGCGCTATGCGTGGCACCATCGCCAGCACGCTGCCGCCCTCGACCGACGGCAGCACCCCTGGCCCGGCCACCGACGGCAGCACCCCTGACGCCGGCAGCGGCGACACCGTGCCCCAGAACAAGGACGACCGACCCGCCGAACTGCGGCTGTTCGAGGCATTCGGCAAGTTCCGCACATGTCTGGAGGACAAGGGCTTCACGATCGAGGGCAACCTGCTCGACCCCAACAACCCCGCCTACCAGCAACCCGGTTACCTCGACGCTGTGCAGACGTGCGCAGCACGCACCGACATCGTCACCGTGCTGCAGGAAGTGCAGGCCACCAGGTCGTCGCTGACACCTGAGGAGGTCGAACAACGCAACGAGGTCTTCGTGAAGCTGCGCGACTGCCTGATCGACAAGGGCTGGACGGTCGAGACGCGCACCAGCGAGATCGGCCTGCTCGAGCCCACCACCTTCCAGAACGCCGACGGAGCGCTCGACGAGCGCGACATCAACAAGTGCCTTTCCGAGCAACAGCTCGGCGGCTGACCGGAGCACCATCCCATGAGAGCAAGAACCATCGTCGGCACCGTTCTCGGTGTGGGCGTGCTGGTCGGCGGCGGCGTGTACGTCGGCACCACGATGACCGAGGAGGCCAAGAGCGCCGGTCTGCTGATCGTGCCACGGGCGGTCGAGCGCCGCGACCTCTCGGACGTGGTGACGATCAACGGCGAGGGGCGCCGCAAGGAGATCCAGGAGATCAACCTGCCCGTCGACGGCAAGGTCAGCAACCTCTCGGTCGACGACGGCGCCACCGTCGATGCCGGCAATGAACTGTTCGCCCTCGATGGTCGCACCGCCGTGGCCGTGGCCGGCGACTTCGCCTTCTACCGGCGACTCGACGTGGGCTCCGAGGGGCCCGACGTGAAGCAACTCGAGGCGATCCTGTCGGCCAGCGGCTACCCCATCAGCCAGATCGACACGCTCTTCACCGAGGAGACCAGGCGCGCACTCGCTGCCTGGCAACAGGACCGCGACTACGGCGGCGCCACGCCCGAGCAGGTCGAGACCATCACCGTCGGCCTGTCCCCGAACGGCGCCGGCTATCAGGTCGGCAAGGCCAACACCATCGCCTTCACGATCGAACCCTCTGTGGCACCGAGCGGCGGGCCCGGGGCATCGCGCCCCGCGGGCGCCGCACCGCCGGTGAAACCGAAGGTGCAACTCAGCGCGTCGGCGAAGGAGGTCAACGAGGGCGAGTCGGTGGTGCTCACGTTCACTGCCGACCCCGCGCCCACCAGCGACATGGCCATCGACCTCACCATCGGCGGTGATGCCACCGGCGGCCAACGAGACAATGGCAGCAACGACTACGAGACCATCGACAACTCGTTCGTGATGCCCGCAGGCCAGAGCACCTACACCATCACCGTGCCCATCTGGGTCGACGACGTGAAGGAGGACAGGGAGGACCTGACGGTGTCGCTGACCGACCAGTTCGGCAACGACCCGAACTACATCGTCGGCCCCGCCAACCAGGTGCGCATCCGCATCCTGCCCAACGGTGACGACCTCGTCTCTGTCGTCACCGTCGATGCCTCCACCGACACGCTCGACGAGGGAGGCTCGGTCACCTTCACCTTCCGCACCACGGTGGAGAGCAACGAGGACCTCGACCTGCAGGTGGCGCTCTCCGGCACGGCCCGTGAGGGCGCCGACATCGTCGATCTCGACCTCGACGAGATCACCATTGCGGCAGGCTCGAAACAGACCACGGTGAACGTGCAGACCCGCCGCGACGACCTGGTCGAGGGGGACGAGACGATCACGATGACCATCGTCGACACCGACGACTACCAGGTCGGGAATCCCAGCCGCGCCACGGTGCGCGTCGTCTCGAACGACCTCCCTGAACTGACGATCACCGGCGGAGGTTCGGTGGAGGAGGGTGGTGTGGCCGGCTTCACCATCGTGGCCGACGCACCGGTCACCGAGAACACCTCGATCAACTACCAACTCGGCGGCACCGCGCAACCGGGCAGTGACTATGAGACCCTCACCGGCACTGTCATCATGCGCGCCGGCACCAACCGTGTGTCGGTGTCGATCGCGACCATCGACGACGACGTGGTCTTCCTGCCGAGTGACATGGTGGTGGCGAACTGGCCGGCCCGCATCGGGAAGGTCTTGGTGGACGAGGGCGAGTTCGTGCTGCAGGGCGCACCGGTGCTCACGCTGAACGAGCCCGACTTCAGCATCACGCTCTCGGTGACGGCGGAAGAGCGAGCCGACCTCGAGGTGGGGCAAGCCGTGTCGGTGAGCCTCGATGCCGCCGACCAGGAACTCGTGGGCGTGATCGCCACGCTCGAGGACAACGCCACCGTCGCCGACGACGGCTCCGAACGCTACGAGGGCACGGTCGACGTGAAGGGTGACCTCGCCGCCGTCGACGGGGCTCGGGCCACCATCGACGTCACCCTCTCGGAACGTCTTGGCGTGCTGGCCGTGCCGGTGGCATCGGTGCTGCGATCGGCTGGCGGCGACGAGGTACGCGTGGTGAACGACGAAGGCACCATCACCCGCGTGAAGGTGCTCATCGGCCTGGTCGACGGCGAGTGGGTCGAGATCGTCGACGGCTTGAAGGGCGACGAACTGGTGGTCGTCGACATCGACCCGCAGGCAGAGGCACCCGTCGATGGATGACACCCCGGTCAGCATCGACACCCCGGTCAGCATCGACACCCCGGCATCGCCGGTCGAGCCACTGCTCGAACTGATCGATGTGTCGCGCCGCTACGGACAGGGCGACGCCACCGTCACCGCGCTGCGCGAGGTGTCGCTGCGGATCATGCCCGGCGACTTCATGTCGATCATGGGCCCTTCGGGCAGTGGCAAGAGCACAATGCTCGGCCTGCTCGGGTGTCTCGACGTGCCGAGCAGCGGTGTCATCCGTGTCAGCGGTGTCGACGTGACGTCGCTGCCCGACGACGAACGCAGCAGAGTGCGCGGCGAGCGCATCGGCTTCGTGTTCCAGCAGTTCCACCTCATCCCTCACCTCGATGCCGCCGGCAACGTGGAGACGGCGCTGCTGTACCGCGGCATCCGCGCCAAGGAGCGCCGTGAGCGCTCGCTGGCGGCCCTCGATTCCGTGGGCCTGGCCCACCGACACGACCACCGGCCGGTGCAGCTGAGCGGCGGCGAGCAGCAGCGAGTCGCCCTTGCACGCGCACTGGTGACCCAGCCGAGCATCGTGCTGGGTGACGAACCCACCGGCGCTCTCGATTCGAAGAACGCCGACCACGTGATGGAACTGTTCGCCTCGCTGCAGTCTCCCGAACGGGCGATCATTCTTGTCACACACGACCCGAACGTGGGCCAGGCCGCGCACCGTCGGGTGCGCATGCGAGACGGCGAGATCGTGCACGACGAACGGATCGGCGTGCCATGACCAAGTTCCGTGACCTGTTGAGCGTGGCAGTCTCGGGGCTGTTCGCCCGCAAGATGCGAACCGCCCTGCTGCTGCTGGGGCCGGTGATCGGCGTGGCGGCGATCGTTGCAGCCGTGGGCCTCACCGACAGCGCGAAGGGCGACCTGAAGCGCAAGGTCGACGAGTTGGGTACGAACCTGATCGAGGCGACGGCCGCCAGCAGCTTCGGAGGGCAGGACGCGAAGTTGCCGAAGGACGCCGTCGAACGCGCTCGCACGGTCACCACGGTGGAATCGGTGGCTGCGGTGCTGGAGATGCAGAACATCGTGGTGTCACCGTACGAGGAGGTGACCGAGAACTTCGAGACCGTCCCGGTGCCCGTGCTTGCAGCCGACGCCGTCCTCCCCTCCGTGCTGGAGGTGCCGATGGTGTCGGGCCGTTGGCTGAACGAGTTCGACGAGAACGCGCGGGCGAGGTCGGCGGTCATCGGTGTGGGCCTCGCCCGCCAGTTCGACGTGATGCCGGGCGAAGTCCGGTCACTGCTGTTGAACGGCCTCGAATACTCGGTCGTCGGCATCGTCGACTCCGTGGAACTCGAGCCCGCCTTCGACACCGCCGTGTTCGTCAGCTTCAGCAGTGCATCCGACGACTTCCTCGACGACAACGCCGTGGAGGACGACGTGGTGTTGGCGAACAAGATGTACGTGCGCTCGGTCGAGGGTCGCGAGGACGTCACGGCCGAGGCGCTGAAGGTGGCCGTGAACCTCGGCGGGCCGAACGAGGTGCAGACCGAACTGAAATCGGAAGCCCTCGAGCTTGCGGCCCAGAGCGACCGCCAACTGCAGTTGATCGTGGTCTCGATGGGCCTGCTGGCGATCGTGGTGGGTGGCATCGGCATCGCCAACGTGATGTCGATCTCGGTCATCCAGCGCTCGTCGGAGATCGGCATCCGCCGCGCCCTCGGCCACACTCGCGGCACCATCGCCGGGCAGTTCATCCTCGAGGCCATTGCGGTGGGGTTCCTGGGGGGCCTGCTGGGCGTGGCCGTGGGGGTGGGCGCCATCGGCGTGGGCGTGTGGGTGGCCGGCTGGGTGTTCACCCTGCAACCGATGCTGGTCCCGTTGGGTGTGGTCTTGGCGATGGTAATCTCGGTGGTCGCCGGTCTGTACCCGGCCGCCCGTGCTGCCCGGCTCGAGCCGCTCGAGACCCTGCGCCTCGGCTGAGCGGGAACGACCCGGGAACCGACTCGTCGTCGGACACGTCAGACACGCAACACACAGACGACCCGGAGGTCACCATGAAGCGCCTACACATCCTCACCGCCCTCGCCGTCGCCGCCCTGAGCGGCGCTGCGATGTGCACACCAGCATCCGCAGCACCCCCGGCCACTGACTGTGGGGTCGACTTCGGCACCGGCGGCACCGAGGGGGGCGGCAGCGCTGAGCCCAGCCCAGTCACCCCCGAGGTCGTCACCGATCCGCCCGCCAGCAGCCCGGTCGACACCAGCCCGGTCGACACCAGCCCGGTCGACACCAGCCCAGTCGACACCACCCCAGTCGACACCACCCCAGTCGACACCACCCCAGTCGACACCACCCCAGTCGACACCA
>JBJTXX010000155.1:0-10201 GCA_046082485.1 Actinomycetota bacterium | reverse complement strand
ATCGACCGAGGTGATCGAGGGCACCTGCACGAGCGGCCGGTCGAGTCGCCACGCCACGTACTTGGCGGTGTCGAGGGCAGTGCCCCCGCCGATGCCCACCACCGTGCTCTCGGCGAACGCATCGGGTGAGAGTTCCCCGCGCACGCGCTCGGCCTCGCGCTCGAGGTGCTCGATGTCCATGTTCCATGCCGGTACCTCGGCGGCGATGCGGTGCTGCAGTCGCGGCCGCAGTGAGGACCACGGCGGGTCGTTCGCGCAGACCACGAGTGGGTGCCCGAGGTCGCCCAGCCACTGCACGGCGTCGGCCTCGGCACGTTCGAATGGTTCGCCGATCTCGCTCATCCCGTTTCGCCTCCCTGCAGTCGCCTGCTCACCCGCGCCGACTCGACTTCCGGCAACGACCTGCGTGCGTGGTGCACCGCCCCAATGACACCGGCCGAGGCGCCGAGCGACGACGACTCGGTGCGGATCGGCCATGGGGCGATGTGCGCGAGCGCGGCGCGCAACGGCTCGACGAGCAACGGGTTGGCGCCGATGCCGCCACCGAGCACCACGATCTCCGGGTCGATCACCGAGGCCACAGCGAGCACGGCGTGGGCGACGACCTCGGCGTGAGCGTGCACCACGTCGGCGGCAACGCGGTCGCCGAGCGCGGCAGCCCCGTACACATCGCGGGCCGAGCTCTGCTCGGTCAGTGCGGTAGTTCGATGGGGGCGGCGCAGACGTGCGGCCAGGAGGGACTGCACACCCGAGCCCGAAGCTGCCAGCTCGAACGCTCCGCGGCGCAGCGCAGCGGGGTCTCCCGGCGAACCACCGATGGGCAGGTAGGCCACCTCGCCGGCGGTGCCCCTGGCGCCGCGCAGCAACCGTCCGTCGACCATCATCCCCATGCCCACGCCGGTGCCGATGGCGAGCAGCACGAAGTTCGTGCTGCCCTTGGCGACACCTTCCTCGAATTCCCCGAGTGCGGCCATGTTGACGTCGTTCTCCAACCGCACCTCGGTGCGCAGCGTGCGGCGCAGCGAGGCGGCGAACCGAACGGCATCGAGACCGGGGACGTTGTCGGCGTATCGGATGGTGCCATCGAGGTTCTCGACACCGGGCGTGCCCACGCTCACTGCGCCCACAGCGGACCACGCCACCCCGGCCTGCGCGGCGGCCTCGCGGGCGAGCCGCGCGATCTGCAGCACGACGGCGGTTCCACCGGACTGCTCGGTGGGTTCCTCCACCTTGGCGAGGCGGGCGCCGGAGAGGTCGGCGAGCGCAACGGCGATCTTGGTGCCCCCGAGATCGACCCCGACCACGAACGCCGACCTCGGATCGGGTTCGTACGCCACCGGCGTGCGGCCCACCCCGCGGCGTGCCGTGGCGGTGTCGGCCACCGGGCGCACCAAGCCCTCGTCGAGCAGCGCGGCAACGATGGCGAGCACCGTGGGCTTGGAGAGTCCGGTGAGGGCGACCAGCGTCGACTTCTCGATGGGCGCGTGGTCGGCGATCGCGCGGAAGACGGTTTCCACGTTCGCCCTGCGGACCAGTTCGTGGCGGTCGGCCGGAGGCGAGGCCGGGGGTCGGTTGCGGGTCATCCCTTCACGGCTCCGGAGCTGAGTCCGCCCACCAGGCGGCGCTGGATGATCGCAGTGAAGACGGCGATGGGGATGATGGCAAGTGCGCTCGCCGCTGCCATCGGACCCCAGTCGAGCTTCTTGTTGGCGATGAAGCCGGCGATGTAGACGGGCAAGGTCTTGGAGTCCTCGCCGGCCAGCAGCACCGGGACGAGGAACTCGTTCCACGAGAGCAATGCCACGAAGATCGAGGTGGCCACCACGCCCGGGGCCGCGAGCGGCAGCACGACGTGGAAGAACACGCGGGGCCCGGTGGCGCCGTCGATGCGCGCGCTTTCCTCCACCTCGACGGGGATCTGGTCGAAGAACCCGGTCATCAGCCACACGGCGAAGGGCAGGTTCGCGGCGGCGAAGATCATCGACATCGCCCACAGGTTGTCGTACAGACCCAGTCGCGTCACGATCTGGTACATCGGAACCATCAGCACGATGCCGGGCATGGCCCGTACGAGCACGAGGGTCGCCTCGAACGGGCGTCGACCGGGAAAGCGGCGGTGGCGTGCGAGTGCATAGGCGGCCATCGAGCCGACCAGCACCGAGATCGCTGTCGAGACGAGCGTGACCACGATCGTGTTGAGGTACACCCGGCTGAACTCGTCGCTGGAGAACAGCTGTCGGTAGTTCTTGCCGGTTGCGGTGAAGTTCACGAACCGGGGCGGGTCGGCGAAGGTGTCGGCCCGGTTCTTCATGCTCGTCGCGACGGTCCAGTAGATGGGGAACAACGCAGTCGCTGCGGCGAGCAGCAACGCTGCGTGCGACAGCGGCTTGCCCCACCGGCCGGCGTTCGCGCGCGAGGTGCTCACTGCGTGGCCCTCTGGGCACGCAGCCACAGGAGGTAGACAGGAATGGTGATGACGGCGACGGCGACTCCGAGCGCTGCAGCCCGACCTGTCTCGAGGAAGTTGAACCCGGTGTTGTACGCGAGCAGGCCGAGGGTCTCCGTCGCGGTGCCCGGTCCGCCACGGGTGAGGATGTAGATGATGTCGAACAACTTCAGGCTGTCGACCAGGCGGATCATCAGGGTGATGTAGAGCACCGGTCGCAGCATCGGGAGGGTGACGTGGCGGAAGACCTTCCATGACGTGGCGCCGTCGACCCGCGCTGCCTCGTGGGGGCCCTCGGGCAGGGTGGAGAGCGCGGCCAAGGTCATCAGCATGACGAACGGGATCGACTGCCAGGAGTCCACGAGGGCGATCGATACCCGTGCCGCCCACTTCTCGCCCAGCCAGCCGATGCGCGACAGGCCGACGGAGTCGAGCAGCCAGTTCACCACGCCGAGGTCTGTGTCGAGCATGAACCGCCACATCAACCCCACCGCCACGGGCGTCAGCAGCATCGGCAGCAGCAGCGTGGTGCGATAGATGCGGGAACCCCGCAGGTTGCGGTTCAGCAGCACGGCCAGCCCCATGCCGACCGGAAGCTGGATCGCGAGGCCGATCACCGTGATCACCAGGGTAGTGACCAGCGCCGCCACGAAACCTGCGTCGAACACGTCGCGGCGGAAGTTGTCGAGGCCCACTCCCTTACCGGGGACGAAGGCCCCGATCTTGTCGCTGCGCGTCGACAGGTAGGCCCCCACGCCGATGGGCACGGCGAACAGCGCGACGAGCATCGCCCAGGCAGGTGCCGTGAGCAATGCCGCGCGCTGTCGCCGTTGCCGGGTGGCGCGTCGTGCGCCCGCAAGGGCGCGTTGGTCGATGGTGAGGGCCATTACGTGCAGGGTTGGTGGTGGACCGGCCGCCGGGTCAGCCCTTCTCGGCGGCGAGGATGGGCTCGAGGTCCTTGTTCAGCTGGGCGAGGCCGTCATCGACGCTCGTCTGACCCGAGAGGATTCCCGTGAGCGCCTGCGTGATGGCCACGTCCATCTCCGGCCACACCTTCAGCTGCGGGTACCGCTCGATGCGGCTCTCGGCGGGAATGTTCAGCAGGGCGAGGTACGGCTGCTTGGCGACCAGATCGGCGTCGGAGGTGATCGACTTGCGACCGATCGCCGCTGCGCCCGCCTCGAGGTACTGCTTCGCGTTGGCCTTGCCGAGCACGAACTCGAGGAACTGCCATGCGGCATCCTTGTTCTTCGAGTCGGCAGGGATGCCGATGTTCCAGCCGGCGAGGTGGGTGATGTCGGCTGCGCCCTTGGGCATCGGCGCGGTGCCGATCTTGCCCTGGTTCTTGTTGGCCGCAGGGTCGAGCGTGACACCGAAGTAGCCCGAGTAGTTGATGACGGCGCCGATGTCCTGCCCGAGGAACTTGAACATCACGTCGTCACCGGTCGCCGTGACCGCACCATCGGGTGCGTAGGGCAGCAGCGAAGCGAGGTACTCGGTGGCGGCCTTGGCCTCCGCGGTGTCCACCGTGGGCTTGAGGTCGGTGTCGTACAACTGACCGCCGAAGCTCCAGACCAGCGTCATGAACCACCACGACACGTTCGGGCCGAAGCCCATCAGCACACCGTCACCCTTGCCGCTCTCCTTCACGGCCTTCGCGTTGTCGCGGAATTCGTCCCACGTCGTGGCGGGCTTCAGGCCGAGTTCCTCGTAGATGTCGGTGCGGTACCACTGGATCATCGGCTCGGTGGACAGCGTGAGCCCGAGGGTCTTGCCGTCGTACTTGCCGTAGTCCTGCTGGCCGGCCGCGAAGTCGGCGATGTCGTAGGCCGTGCTGCCCTTCAGGTAGTCGTCGAGCGGTGCCATTGCCTTGGCGGCGCCGAACGGGGCGAGGAAGGTGTTGTCGTACTGCGCGACGTCGTACTGGCCGTCGGCCTGCTGGTAGGCGAGCAACTGCTTCTGGTGCGCCTCGCCGTAGGGCGTCTCGCTGAAGTTCACCTTGATGCAGGATTCCTTCTCGAACGCCGGGATGAACGACTGGATGGCGGTCGAGGACGGGCTGGGGATGAGGAACACGTTGATCGTGCCCTTGTCACCGGGTGCGGTGCAGGCACCGCCGCCCTCCGTCGATTCGCTGGCCGAGTCGCCGCCGCAGGCCACACCTGCGGTGGCGAAGGCGAGGGCCACGCCGATGGCGAGCACTCGCTGGCGGGTTGATCCCCTGGTGGTTCCGAACATGTTTCCCCCGAGTTCGTATGGATGGATGCGCGTTGGGCGCTGGCGGCAGCGTACGTCGATGCCCCTATTCGGTCAAGAGTGTTGACCGAATTGAGTGGACTGCTAGTTTCGGGGCGGATGGCAACCTTGCGCAGCATTCCGGAAGGTCGGGGTCGGGCGGTGCTGCTCGTCGTCGCCCATGCCGACGACGTGGCCCTGTTCCTCGGCGGCACGGTCGCCACCTGGGCAGCCGCCGGATGGCGTGTGGTGGTGATGCGGGTCACCGATGATCGATGGGATTCCCTCGGTTCCGACGAACTGTCGACCATCGCCGCCAACCGCCTCGAGTTCGAGGCCGCGTGTGCCGTGCTGGGCGTCTCGGAGATCGTGGAACTCGGGTACCCCACCGACGTGCTCGGCGACGTGAGCGAGGTGGAGTTGCGCGAACACGTCATCCGGATGGTGCGCACCCACCGGCCGTACGCGCTCGTCTCCTTCGACCCGTACGCGATGTACGGGGAGGACAACCAGGACCACGTGAAGGTGGCTGCCGCGGTCGACGAGGCGTTCTGGACCAGCCAGTTCGACCTCCACCATCCAGAGCACCTGCGAGCCGGGCTGCAGCCGCATGGCTGCTTCGAGCGCTGGTACTTCGGCCGCAGGGTCACCGACGTCACCGACGTGGTCGACATCAGCGCTGTCCTCGAGACGAAGATCGACGCATCGTGCTGTCACCGCACGATGCTCACCAACTACGCGAACCAACTTCGCCTGCAGGCTCACACCGGGGGGTGGCGCCTACCCGCCGCGGAGGAGGTGCTGCGGTCAGGAGACGTCCGGCCGCTCATGGAGCCCCTGCTGCGGGCCTCGGCCCACCGCACCGGTTCGCGCCATGGGGTTGCGGCGGCCGAGGAGTTCAGGGTCGTGACATTCGGCGGCATGGAGGAAGTGCTGCATCACTGGGGGGAACCACTGGCATGACGGAACGGATCACGTTGACGGGGGACTGGGCCAAGGGGTTCCCGGCCGAGTACGGAAGGGGTCTGCTGGCCCGGCGGGTGCGGCAACTCGACTCGTACGTGGTGGTCACCCATCCCGAACCCTGGGCGCTGCTGCAGCCGACGCTGGAACACGCCCCGGTGCAGGTGATCGATGCGGGCGACCTCACACCGGCGCACCTCGAGCATCTCGTGGCCACGGTGCCCGACGTGTCGGCGGTGGTGGGCATCGGCGGCGGGTCTGCGATGGACACCGCGAAGTGGTTGCACTGGCGCAGGTCGCTGCCGCTGGTGCAGGTGCCGTCGTTGCCGTCCGTCAACGCCTGCTTCACCCGGATGACGGCGCTGCGCGATGCCGGTGGCGTGCGCTACGAGGGCGACTCGGTGCCCGATGTCGTGCTGGTCGACTTCGACCTGATGGCCTCGGCGCCGCCTGCGCTGGTGCGTGGAGGCATCGGCGACGTGTTGTCGTGCCACACCGCACGCCACGACTGGGCGCTCGCCACATCGTTGGGCAAGGGCTACGCCTGGGACGACCATGCCGCTGCGATGTCGCTGGCGTACCTCGACGAACTCGAGGCGCTGGCCCCTTCGCTCGCCGCGGGCGAGGACGAAGGCCTCCGTCGTCTGATGGAGTGCCACCGCGACATCGGGTGGCGTTGCCATGACCTGCGACACGCACGCTTCGAGGAGGGCAGTGAGCACTTCTTCGCCTACACCTTCGAGGAGGTCACGGGGCGCACGATCATGCACGGTGAGCTCGTGACCATGGGGGTGCTGCTGATGAGCGCGGTCCAGGGCAACGATCCCGAGCGGCCCCGGCGCATCGCCGACCTCGCGCAGATGCGCACCAACCCGACCGAGTTGGGCGTCACGTGGGACGAGATCGAGGCGTCGATGCGTCGACTGCCGTCCTTCGCGGAGGAACAGGGCCTGTGGTGGTCCGCTGCCAACGGCCTGGTGGTCGACGATGCCGTGCTCGAGACCGTGCGGCACGCGTTGCGGATGGGCGACTGACATGAGGGTGGTGGTGGCGGACTCGGCCGAGGAGGTCGGCCGCCGCGTCGCCGAGATCGTGCGTGAGCGCTCGCCGAGGGTGATGGGCGTCGCCACCGGGTCGTCCCCGGGGCCGGCCTATTCGCGGATCGTGGAGCACGTCATGCTGCCGCCCTCCACCCATCTGTGCCTGCTCGACGAGTACGTCGGTCTTGCGCCCCAGCACGAGCAGCGGTACCGGTCCGTGATCCAACGTCTGCTGGCGGACCCGCTGCAGATCCCGCGATCGCAGGTGCACGCGCCCGATGTCGACGCCCCCGACCTCGACGTTGCAGCCGACCAGTACGAGCGGATGCTCGACGACCTCGGAGGGGTGGAGTTGCAGGTGCTCGGTGTGGGCCGCAACGGCCACATCGGGTTCAACGAACCCGGTACGCCGTTCGACTCGACCACCCACGTCGCCGCGCTCGACGAGACCACCCGGAGCGACAACGCACGGTTCTTCGAGCGGGTCGATGATGTCCCGCACCGGGTGATCACCCAGGGTCTCGCCACCATCCGGCGGGCGCGCTCGATCGTGCTCATCGCTACGGGGGAGGCCAAGCGCTCGGCGATGGGCTCGCTGCTCGCCGGCGAGGTCTCGACCGAAGTCCCGGCGACCTGCCTGCACGACCACCCGGACCTCACCGTCATCGGGGACCGTGCGGCGCTCGGCGACCCCGACACCACGAATCACAAGGAGACACCGACATGAGCACGTTCCTCGGCAAGCCAGCGGTCCTCGGTGGCGAACCGGTACGCGGTTCCGACTACCCCTCGTGGCCGATCTGGGATCACCACGAACGCGACGGCCTGCTGGAGGTGCTGGAGGCGGGCGGCTGGTGGCAGGGCAACGGCACCGCGGCGGCGACGTTCGCCGCTGAGTTCGCCGCCTATCACGGGGCGCGCCACGGTATGGCGCTCACGAACGGCACCCACACGCTCGAGGCGGCTCTCGCAGCATGCGACGTGGGTGACGGCGACGAGGTCATCGTGCCGGGCATGACGTTCATCGCATCGGCCGGTGCGGTGCTGGCGGTGAACGCCACCCCGGTGCTCGTTGACATCGATGCCGACACCCTGTGCATCGACCCTGTCGCCGCCGAGGAGGCAATCACGCCGCGCACGAAGGCGATCGTCGCCGTGCACGTGGCCGGTGCCGCAGCGGATCTCGACGCGCTCACCGACCTGTGCGCCCGCCGTGGCCTGAAGCTGATCGAGGACTGCGCCCACGCCCACGGCACGTTCTGGCGAGGCCGCGGTGTGGGTTCGTGGGGCGACTTCGGCAGCTTCTCGATGCAGCGATCGAAGTTGATGACCGCGGGCGAGGGCGGCGTGCTGATCTGCAACGACGACGAACTGCGCGACCGGGCGTGGGCGTACGCGGACTGCGGCAGGGTGAAGGGCCAGTGGTTCTACCACCACGCCACCTACGGCTCGAACCTGCGGATGAGCGAGTGGCAGGGGGCGGTGCTGCGCGGGCAGTTGCAACGCTTCCCCGAACAGAACCGCATCCGCAACGAGAACGCCGTGGCCCTGAACACAGCGCTCGACGAGATTCCGGGCATCCGTGCGCCGCGACGCGACCCGCGCATGGACACGCAGGGCAACTACTGCTTCGTCTTCCACTACGACGCTCAGCAGTTCGCCGGCCTGCCACTGCGTCGCTTCGAGGCGGCACTGGCAGCAGAGGGGATTCCGATGGGTGTGTCGTACCCGTCGCTCACCGACCTGTCGGTGTTCCGCAACCGCAACTTCGCCCCGCGACTGCGCGAGCACGCACCGACGCTCGACTACAGCAGCATGCACCTGCCGCGTGCCGAGCACGCCGCGCAGTCCACCGTGTGGCTGCAGCACCGACTGCTGCTGGCCGACCGCGAAGACGTGCTCGACGTGGCGAGGGCCGTTGCCCGAGTGCACGAGCACGCCGCCGACATCGTGGCTGCGGGCTGACGGCGATGCGACTCGCCCTGCTCGGTCACGGTTTCATCGGCCGCATGCACGAACGCGCTGCGCTCGAGTGCGGCGCGACGGTCGCGGTGGTGTGCCGCCGCGGCGACGACTGGGCCGCGGCGGTGCGGCGCGACGATGTCGATGCGGTGGTGATCGGGACCCCCAACTCGTTGCACCATCCGCAGGCAATGGCGGCGATCGCCGCCGGCAAGCACGTGCTGCTCGACAAGCCGATGGCCGTGACGGTCGCCGAGGCGGAGCAGATCGCCAGTGCGGCAGCGACGGCGGGTGCGACGCTGCTGGTGGGTCACATGTGGCGCTACCGCTCCGAGGTGTTGCAGGCGCGTGAGCGCATCGCCGCCGGCAGTGTGGGGCGGCCGGTGCGCACACGGGGTTACGGCATCCATGCGGCGTGGGGGCCGGCCGGGTGGTTCACCGATCCTGTCCTCGCGGGCGGCGGAGCCCTCATCGACATGGGTGTGCACGCCATCGACACCGTGCGGTTCCTGCTCGGGGATCCACAGCCGCTGCGCGTCTCCGCATCGATCGGCACCGCCTACGGCGACTATCCGGTCGATGACGACGGCGTCGTGCTGATCGAGTGGTCGAACGGTGTGCGGAGCGTGGTGGAGTGCGGTTGGTGGCAGCCGCGGCTCGACGGTGTCGAGGCCGACACCGAGGTGTACGGCACGGCGGGCTACGAACGGATCTGGCCGCAGTTCACCCCGGCCTCACCGCCCCCGGAGGGCTACGAGCACTGCTCACTCCCGATGTACTCGGCTCAGATGGCCGATTTCCTGCACTGCTGCAGCACCGGTGAGACGCCGGTCGCCTCGGCCGAGGTCGGCCTGGTGGCGATGCGCATCGTCGAGGCCGCCTACCGCGACGCGGGCCTCAGGTGAACGCCCGTACGATCGCCCGATGGGTGATGGGCGGGACCCTGACCCTCGCCGGCATCACTCACCTGACGTCGAAGCGACTCGAGTTCCAGGCGCAGGTGCCCGACTGGGTGGGGCTCGACAAGAACCTAGTGGTCGTGCTGTCGGGTCTGGTGGAGATCGCCCTCGGTGTGGCGTTGATCGTCGCCCCGCGCCGCCGGCCACTCGTGGGCCTCGTGACGGGACTGTTCTTCATCGCGATCTTCCCCGGCAACATCAGCCAGTACCTCGACGGCCACGACGCGTTCGGGCTCGACTCGGATGCCGCCCGTCTCACCCGCCTCTTCTTCCAGCCGGTGCTGGTGGCGTGGGCGTGGTGGTGCACCGGGGCGATGGCGCTGCTGCGCCGGTCCGGCACGGAATCCGGTTCCTGAGCGCTCAGGGGGTTCCCGAGCGCCGGCGGCTCACCACCTGACGCGCAGCGCCTCGGGCTTGCGGAAGATGGTGCCTGCCGGCTGGGGCAAGGGGTGGTCGGCGTCGAGCCGCAGCTGCGGCCACGCGTCGAGGGCCGCTCGCACTGCGGCCTCTGTCTCGACCCGTGCGAGATGCATGCCAGGGCACAGGTGCGGGCCGTGAGCGAAGGTGACGTGCTGGCGTGCGTTGGCACGGTGGAC
>JBJTXX010000154.1:0-607 GCA_046082485.1 Actinomycetota bacterium | reverse complement strand
GTGATGCTGGCGCGTCGGCCCGTCGCCTGTCGCCCCGAGTCGCGGTGCTGCGCGGTGCAGCACCGCGACCGCGGCGCGATCGACGTGTCGGTGCAGTTGCTGTTCGGCGTGATGTGCGTGCTGTTGGTGATGGGCCTGCTGTTCGAGACCACCGCCTACTGGCACGCCCGCAACGTGTTCGCCGAGGCTGCTGCCGAAGGGGCTCGGGTGGCCGCCGCGTTCGATGGATCCTGCACGCAGGGTGTGGCCGCTGCCCAGCGATGGGTGGCGGACCAAGCCGGTTCGTGGGGGCGCGGCGCGACGGTCACCTGCACCTTGGGTGACGCTGCGGTGGTGTCGGTCAGCGGGGCCACGCCGGGCCTGCTGGGGCCGGCGCTCGGATTCCGTGCGTCGGTGTGCGACACGGCGCCGAGGGAGCGTTGAGATGCGCGCCTCGCTGCGGGCCGACGACGGTGTGGCCACCCCGGTGGAGATGCTGGGACTGCTGGTGTTCTGCCTCTTGGCGGTTGCGTTCCTCGGTTACCTCGGTCGATTGCACGCCACCGGCGTGATGGTCACCACGGCTGCCCAGAGCGCGGCGCGGGCCGCCTCGATCGAAGCCACCCCG
>JBJTXX010000153.1:0-4405 GCA_046082485.1 Actinomycetota bacterium | reverse complement strand
CCACATCGCAACTGACCGACGCGCTCGCCCGCCGCACCGGGCCCACCGTCGTCGTGAGCAACGAAGTGGGCATGGGAATCGTGCCCGAGCACCCGATGGGCCGCGAGTACCGTGACGACCTCGGCCGCCTGAACCAACAGGTGGCCGCGCTGGCCCACACCACCCTCTTGCTCGTGGCGGGCCGGGCCACACGACTCGACGACCCTTGGACGCTGCTCACATGAACTGGCTGCACGATCAACTCCGCACACTCGCCACCGCGGACATGGAGGCCGGCGATGCGGTGCGGTTGCGTGCGGCCGACATCCTTCGGCCGGCCGGAGCCCTCGCCCGGCTCGACGATCTCGCTGCATGGGTCGCCGAGTGGCAGCGAACCCCAGCCCCCGCAGTGACCCGGCCTGCGGCGCTCATCTTCGCCGCCGACCATGGCGTGGCAGCAGCCGGCGTGAGCAACTACCCCGTCGAGGTGACCGGGGCGATGCTGTCGGCATACCGAGCCGGCAAGAGCACCGTCACTGCGTTCGCCTCGGTGGTGGGTGCCACGGTGCAGGCCATCGACGTGGGCGTGGGTCTGCCGACCGGCGACATCAGGTTCGAAGCGGCCCTGTCGCCCGAGCGGTTCGACGAATGCGTCACAGCCGGCCGCACGGCCGTGGAGGCGCTCGATGCCGACCTGCTGGTGCTGGGCGAGATGGGCATCGGCAACACCACCGCCGCCGCCGCCGTCACCGCAGCGTTGCTGGGTGGCGAACCCGCCGAGTGGGTGGGCCGCGGCACGGGCGTGGACGACGAAGGCCTTGCCCGCAAGCAGGCGGCCGTGCAGCAGGCCGTGACGCGCGTCGACGGCATCGACGACCCGCTCGAGGTGCTGCGCGAAGTCGGCGGCGCCGAACTGGTCGCCATGGCGGCCGCGATGGTGGCTGCCCGCCAGCGGAACCTTCCGGTGCTGCTCGATGGCTATGTGGTCACCTCCGCCGCGCTGACGTTGCACGTCGCCACGGCGGGGTCGCTCGACCACTGTCAGGTGGGTCACTGCAGCGCCGAACCCGGTCACCGCCGCCTCGTGCAGCACCTCGGCCGACAACCACTGCTCGACCTCGGCATGCGACTGGGCGAGGGTTCCGGCGCCATGGCCGCCGTGCCGCTGATCGCGATGGCATGTGCCGGTATCACCCAGGTGCCCACCTTCGGCGAGTGGTTCGGCTGACCGGATGAACCTGCTCGCGGCGCTGCAGTTCCTCACCCGCGTGCCCATCCGGTTGCGGCGCGAGCCGAGCCTCGAGAAATCGGTGGCGTGGTTCCCCGTGGCCGGCGCGGTCATCGGCACAGCCATCGGCGGTGTGGCCGCAGGCCTGTGGTTCGTGGTGCCCGCTCCCGTCGCTGCCGCGGTTGCGATCACCGTCGGTCTGCTCGTCACCGGAGCCTTCCACGAGGACGGGCTGGGCGACATCGCCGATGCCTTCGGTGGCGGCTGGACGGTTGAGCGCCGACTCGAGATCCTGAAGGACTCGCGCCACGGCACCTACGGCGTCGCTGCAATCTGCGCGTCGATCGTGGTGCGGGTGCTTGCGTTCGGTCAACTCACCGGACCCTGGGCGATGTTCACCGCGGCGGTCGCCGCGCACACGATGGGTCGGGTTGCAGCCGTGACGATGGCGGGCAGCATGCGGCTGGCCACGCACTCGGGCCTCGGGGCCGACTACGGGCGCGGCACCACACCGGTGCGCGCTGCGATCGGATCGGCGACTGGTGTCGCCATCACGGTGGCGGCTGTCGGTTGGTGGGCGCTGCCGCTCGCAGGTGCATCGATCGTGGCGGTGCTGGGCACCGGACTGCTGGCGCGCCGCAAGATCGGCGGCATCAGCGGCGACGTGCTCGGGGCCACCGAGCAGGTGGCCGAGGGCCTGTGCCTGGTGATCCTCACCGCCACCGTCCGCTGACCACCGCGGCCCACTTCGGGTTCATGATCGAAGCGGCGTCACCGCCGGACACCAGCCCTGTTGGTGGCACGCGGACGCCAGGCGAAGGTCGGCAGTGAACAGTGTTGCACCGAGCACCTCGGCCAACGCCACGTACCACGCGTCGGGAACCGCCACGGCGTCGCGGAGTTCGACGACACGTTCGGCGAGCGGTGCTGCGGCGACACGATGGATGTCGACCGCGACCACCAGTTGCACGAACGCCGCTACGTCGTCGTGGTCGAGGACACCGCGCCGATGCAGGCGCATCAGCGCCGACACCACCTCGGCGTCGAAATGCCCGGGGGCCGACAACGGCGCGTCGGGCAACTCAGCCGAACCGAGCAACACCTCGACCATGTACGAGGCGTCGAGCACCGCCGGTCGAGGTGCCGTCATACCGCCGTCGACCGGCGCTCATCGGCCTCGCGTGCTTCGTTCACCAGAGCAGCAGCATCGACGTGCGGCAGGTCGCTCTTCGTGAGTCGCCGGGCTCGCACCCGGGCCAACCGGGCGGTCCATTCGTCGAGCGGCATCGTGGCGCAGTGCTCACCCAGCACTTTCAGCGTGTACTGCCGCAAGGTCATGCCGGCCGATTCCGCGCGGCGCTGCAATTCCTCGTGGACCTCGTCGGGCACGTCTCGCAGGTGCATGTTCACAGCCATGCGGCGACCCTACCACAGGTGGTAGCGATTCGCTACCACCTGTGCAATAGCCGACGAGTCAGTCGGCCATCCTCCGCACCACCTCACGCAACACCGGCGACGACGTGGCGAAGTTCAGGCGGGTGTGGCCGATGCCGAACTCGCCGAATTCGGGCCCCTCGTTCAGTTGCACACCTCGGGCAGCGAACGCACGCGAGGGGTCGTCTCCGAGCCCGAGCGCTCGACAGTCCAGCCACGCGAGGTACGTGGCGGCAGGCGGCGTGTAGACGATCTGCGGCAGGTGCTCGGCCAGCAGTTCGGCGGTGAGGTGTCGCATCCGGTCCAGGTGCACCATCACGGCATCGAGCCACACGTCTCCCTCGGTCCACGCCACTCGCGCCGCCTCGGCGCCGAACATGTTCGCCTCGCCGTAGAGGTGATCGGGGGCGGCCAGGATGCTGTCGCGCAAGGCCGTCGGCCCGATGTGCATGATGGCGTAGCGCAGTCCCGCCAAGTTGAACGCCTTCGACGCCGCATGGATCGTCACCGTCCGTTCGGGCGCCACCACGGCCATCGGCACATGGCGACGGGGTGCGTAGGTCAGGTCGGCATGGATCTCGTCGGAGATGATCAGCAGGTCATGTCGCTCGGCGATGTCGGCGAGGTGCCGCAGTTCGGCCTCATCGAACACATGGCCCGTCGGGTTCTGCGGATGGCACAGCAACAGCACCTTCGCCGGGTCGGCCGCGAGCGACTGCTCGAGTGCCTCGTAGTCGAACGCCCACCCCGTTCCGCTCGCTGCGGTGCGATGCCCCTGCACGCCAACCAGTCGGCGGCCCATGTGTCGCACGGTGCGCAGGAAGGGCGGGTAACTGGGCAACAGCACCACCACGCCATCGCCGGGCTGGGTGTGATGGTGCAGGGCGATCTGGATGCCCTGTGTCACGTCGTTCAACTCGCGCAACGAGGCAGCGTCGGGCTGCCACGCGTAGCGGCGCGCGCATCGATCGATGAACGCCATGCTGGCCGGCGAAGGATCGGGCAGGTGGTCGGGGTAACCGAGGTCGCCGCTGTCGAGCAGTCGCTGCAGCGCGGCCGTCACCACCGGCGGCGGCGGGAAGTCCATGTCGGCCACCCACGCATTCAGGTCCCCGGGGTGGCGGTGCCACTTGGCGCCCGGCTTGGCCTGCAGCCAATCGAGCGACAGCGATTCGAATCCGAACGGGTCGTGCTGAGTCACGGCCCGACGTTACGCGCTGGGCGTCAGGCGGTGACCCACTGGTGGACGCGACGGATGCCTTCCTCCATGTCGGCGTCGGCCATCGCGAAGCTGAACCGCGCATAGCCGGGCGTGCCGAACGCCTCGCCGGGCACGAACGCCACCTTGGCCTCGCCGAGGATGTTGTCGGCCAGTTCGAGCGTGGAGTTGCTGACCGTGCCGTTCGGGCCCAGCGGCTTGCCGAGCAGTGCCTTCACGTTCGGGTAACAGTAGAACGCGCCCTGCGGCTCGATGGCCACCACACCCGGGATGTCGTTGAGCATGCGGTGCATGGTGATGGCGCGGCGCTGGAACGCCTCACGCATCATCGCCACGGCCGACAGGTCGCCGCTCACGGCCTCGAGCGCTGCGACCTGCGCCACGTTGGTGACGTTCGAGGTGCTGTGCGACTGGAAGTTGATGGCGGCCTTCATCACGTCGGCCGGTCCGATCATCCAGCCGACACGCCAGCCCGTCATCGCGTACGTCTTGGCGACGCCGTTGACGATGAGGCACTGCTCGGCCAGGCCGGGCACCACGGCGGG
>JBJTXX010000152.1:0-1028 GCA_046082485.1 Actinomycetota bacterium | reverse complement strand
GTTGGCCAGGCACTGGCAAACCTGGCGCCCAGCGATTTGACCTGGGGAAGCGGCCGAGCGACCTACGCGGTAAACCGTCGCAACAACTCCGAAGGCAGCGTGCTTGATTTGCGGCAGGCCGGCAAGCTGGTAGGACCCGTTGATCACGATGTTCCGGTGCTCGCAGTGCGGAAGAAGTCAGGCGAGCTGACGGCGGTGCTGTTCGGTTACCTCGCCCGCATGACACGGGCCGGCACCATCGAAGCCCTAGTGCCGACTACACACGCACCGCCACCCTCAAGGGCCTGCCGCGATCGGTCGTGCTGCGGCGTCATGTGCTGCGCAACTCGCTGTTGCCCACCATCTCGGTCACCGCCGTCCAGATCAGCTACCTGCTCGGCGGCCTGCTGGTCACCGAGACCCTGTTCAACTACCGCGGTCTCGGCCTGCTCATCGCGGATGCCGCCGGCGACAAGGACATCCCGATGCTGATGGGGTCGGTGTTCATCGTGGGGGCCATCGCGATGATGCTGAACCTTCTGGCAGACGTGTTGATCGCATGGCTGAACCCTCGGGTTCGCTACGGGAGCAAGTCGTGACCGATGCCCGCCGCGAGTTGCGGCGCCAACTCCTGCGCTCACGCACGCTGATCGCCGGAACGGTGATCCTGCTGTTCTGGGTGCTGTGCGCGATCGCTCCCGGCCTGTTCGCCACGCACGACCCGAGCGTCCCGAACCCGAAGTTCAAGTGGGTGCACCCGTTCTTCGACGAGGGCTTCGTGATGGGCACCGATCGGCTGGGCCGCGACGTGTTCAGCAGGGTGGTGAACGGGGCGCGCGAGATCATGATCGTGGCACCCGCAGCCGTGATCATCGGCACCGTGATCGGCGTGGTGCTGGGCCTGCTGATGGGCTACTTCGGAGGTCCGCTCGACGATGTGGTCAGCAGGGTGATCGACGCGCTCATGAGCCTGCCCGTCATCCTGGTGGCGCTGCTGGCCCTCACTTCCCTCAGTGGCGGCCGACTGACGCTGGTGCTGCTGATCGGGT
>JBJTXX010000151.1:0-2363 GCA_046082485.1 Actinomycetota bacterium | reverse complement strand
CCGGCACCGGAATCGGCACGTTGATACCGACCATGCCCACGTTCACGTCGAACTGGAACTGACGAGCCACGCCGCCGTCGCGCGTGAAGATCGCGGTTCCGTTGCCGTACTGGTTGTCGTTGATGAGCTTCAGGCCCTCGTCGTAACCCGACACGCGCACTACCGACAGAACGGGTCCGAAGATCTCGTCGTCGTAGCACTTCATGCCCGGCTTCACGTCGTCGATGAGACTCGGCTTCAAGAAGAAGCCACCCGCCGGGGCGCCGTCGCGTCCGTCGACCACGACCTTGGCACCTTCGCCGACCGCACCGGCCACGTAGCCGGCCACCTTGTCGCGATGCTCGCCGCTGATGAGGGGTCCCATCTCGCTGTCGGGTTCGTTGCCGGGTCCGACCTTCACGTTGGGGATGCGCGACTTCACTTTGTCGACCAGTGCGTCGGCGATCGTGTCGACCGCCAGCACCACCGAGATCGCCATGCAGCGCTCGCCGGCCGAACCGTAGGCGGCGCTCACGGCGGCGTCAGCGGCCATGTCGAGGTCCGCGTCGGCCAGCACCAGCATGTGGTTCTTGGCGCCGCCGAGTGCCTGCACGCGCTTGCCGTTCTTCGTGCCCGTCTCGTAGATGTACTTCGCGATCGGCGTGCTGCCCACGAAGCTGACGGCCTGGATGTCGGGGTGCTCGAGCAGGCGGTCCACCGCGACCTTGTCACCGTGCACGATGTTGAACACACCGTCGGGCAGGCCGGCCTGTTTCAGCAGTTCGCCGATGAACATGGCCGCCGACGGATCCTTCTCGCTGGGCTTCAGCACGAAGGTGTTGCCGCACGCGATGGCGTTGGCGAACATCCACATCGGCACCATCGCCGGGAAGTTGAACGGGGTGATGCCCGCCACCACGCCGAGGGGCTGCTTGATGCTGTACACGTCGACGCCCGACGACGCCTGCTCGCTGTAGCCACCCTTCAGCAGGTTGGGGATGCCACAGGCGAACTCGATGTTCTCGAGGCCGCGGGCCACCTCACCCAGCGCATCACCCAGCACCTTGCCGTGTTCCTTGCTGATCAGCGAGGCGATCTCCTTGCGGTTCGCATCGACCAGTTCGCGCATGCGGAACATCACCTCGGCCCGACGCGACAGGTTCGTGGCGCGCCATGCCGGGAACGCCGCCTTGGCGATGGCCACGGCGCGATCGACGTCGGCGACCGAGGCGAAATCGACGGTGGCCTGCTGCTCTCCGGTGGCGGGATCGAACACGATGCCCGAGCGGCCGGAGGTGCCCTCGACGACCTTGCCGTCGAGCCAGTGGGGGATGCGGTTCATGAGTACTGCGTGCTTTCTGGGTGGGAGTAACGGGGAAACGATCGTCTGCGCCGACCGGCTCAGACGAGATACTGCGACAGGCCGCGCTTCACGTACTGGCCATGGCCCTTGCGGCCGTGGAACGTGTCGTTCTCGACCACGATCGTGCCGCGGGAGATGACGGTGTCGACCTTGCCGTCGATCACCCAGCCCTCCCACGCGCTGTGGTCCATGTTCATGTGGTGCTTGTCGTTGATGCCGATCTTGGTCTTCTGGTTGGGGTCCCAGACCACCACGTCGGCGTCGGCACCGGGGGCGATGACACCCTTGCGGGGGTACATGCCGAACATGCGGGCAGGCGTGGTGCAGCAGGTCTCGACCCAGCGCTCGAGGCTGATCTCGCCGTTCACCACACCCTGGTACAGCAGTTCCATCCGGTGCTCGACGCCACCGATGCCGTTGGGAATGGCGGCGAAGTTGCCGAGGCCCAGTTCCTTCTGGTCCTTCATGCAGAACGGGCAGTGGTCGGTGCTGACGATCGCGAGCTCGTTCATGCGCAGGCCCTTCCACAGGTCGCCCTGATGACCGTGGCCCATCTGACCGACGAAGTGCGGGTCGTTGTCACGGCTGCGCACCGGCGTGCTGCAGACCCACTTGGCGCCCTCGAAGCCGGGCTGGCCGAGGGTCTCCTCGAGCGTGAGGTAGAGGTACTGCGGGCACGTCTCGGCGAACACGTTGCGGCCGTGGTGGCGGGCTGCCGCCACCTCGTTGAGCGCATCACCGGCGCTCATGTGCACGATGTACAGCGGCACGTTGCCGGCGACCTGGCTGAGCACGATGGCCCTGTGCGTTGCCTCCGCCTCGAGCGGTGAGGGCCGAGTGAAGCTGTGGTACCTCGGATCGGTCTCGCCGCGGGCCAGCGCCTGCTGCACGAGCACGTCGATGGCAATCCCGTTCTCGGCGTGCATCATGATCATGGCGCCGCACTCGGCTGCCGTCTGCATCGCCTTCAGGATCTGGCCGTCGTCGCTGTAGAACACGCCGGGGTAGGCCATGAACAGCT
>JBJTXX010000150.1:0-615 GCA_046082485.1 Actinomycetota bacterium | reverse complement strand
CGACCAGGCGATCGAGGCGTTGTTGATGATCCAGGAAGGTGGCCGCATGGTGGGTGCCATCACCCACGTGGAGGGCATGAAGGAGCGTCTGCACACCGGCATCGAAGTCCGTCCGAGGGGCGATGGTGAAGGCTCGACCCTCAAGGTGAATCCGTGACGGAAAACCGTCTGACACCCCCTGCGTAAGGTTCCCGCCACGATGTTCACGCTGCACCACGCCGACGAAATCGAACCGTTGCTCGACGCGCTCGCCGCGGTGCTTCGCTCTGCCCCTGCAGACCCGTTCGTGCCCGACCTCGTGGTGGTGCCCACGGCCGGCCTCGCAGATGTGGCGAAGGTCGGGCTGGGTCGCCGCCTGGGCACCAGCGACACTGATGGCACGGCGCCCGGCGCCACCGATGGCGTGGTCGCCAATGTCGAGTTCCTCTTCCCCGGTCGGTTCATGGCCAGGGCCCTCGGCCTCCAGCAGGCCGGCCCGAAGGTCGAAGTCGACACCGACCCGTGGAGCATCGGCCATCTCACGTGGCACGTGCTCGAGGAACTCGAACACGGCGACATCTCGGTTCCCGGCGCCAACAGGTCGAACCGCTGGGCGCTCGCGCGTCGCGTGGCCGA
>JBJTXX010000149.1:0-1145 GCA_046082485.1 Actinomycetota bacterium | reverse complement strand
GCAAAATGTCACACGCTTGTTCAAACGCACAAAATCTGCGATAAAGTTACCGGAGTGTTTTGCTTTCTTTTGCATTTTGTGATAACCCAAAATTGCAGCGAAGCGCCAGCCGTTGTTTACCTTGATCGCCCACGACCTGTTGGTGGTGCGTCACATCAGCGACGTCGTCGCCGTGATGTACCTCGGCAAGCTGGTGGAGGTCGCGCCGGCCGAGGACCTCTACACCTCGCCCGCGCACCCGTACACGCAGGCGCTGCTGTCTGCCGTGCCCGAGCCCGATCCGCACACCGAGCGCAACCGTCAGCGCATCCTGCTCGAGGGCGACGTGCCCAGCCCCATCAACCCACCGTCGGGTTGCCGGTTCCGCACCCGTTGCCCCATCGCACAGGAGATCTGCTCGATGGAGGAACCGGCTCTCGTCGACCGTGGCCAGGGCCACCCGGTTGCGTGCCACTTCGCCGCGGCAGTCCCCGTCGCAGTGACCGCCCGATAGGATTCCGACCCGTGCGCGACATCATCATGTACGTAACCATCTTCTTGAACATCGCCGCCCTCGTCGGCATGGTTGCCGGTGTGCTGATGCACAGCGGTCGCGGTGGTGGCCTCAGCGACATGTTCGGTGGCGCCGGAACCACGGCACTGGGCAGCACGGCCGCCGAACGCAACCTCACCCGCATCACCACGGTGCTCGCCATCGTGTGGATCGGCACGGTGGTGGCGCTGAGTTTCCTGTTGGTGCGCTGAGCCCTCTGCGGTAGGTTGGGCTCCCACACGTCGAAGTGGCGGAATAGGCAGACGCGCTAGCTTGAGGGGCTAGTGAACGTAAGTTCGTGGGGGTTCAAGTCCCCCCTTCGACACGATCGGCCCGGGCGATTCGCCCGGGCCTTTTGCATTCCCCGGGTGGTCGCTTCGGCCGGTGCGGCCCGTGCCACTGCCGGGTGACGATGCGCCGGTGACATTCCTCGGCCTCGTGGTGCTGCACATGCTCGATGGACGGGTGCGGGAAGAGGCCCTGCGCTAGCGTCGACCGTCGTGGAGTCGGTGCTGGCGGGTGTGCTGTGGGTGCTGCTCTTCGCGCTGTGGTGGGTGAAGAAGGGCGAACCCGGCGGCCGAGACCTGTCACCCCGTTCCGCTGTCGAGGGCAT
>JBJTXX010000148.1:0-7872 GCA_046082485.1 Actinomycetota bacterium | reverse complement strand
GGTGGTGCGTCTCGACGACTGGATGGCCTCGAACGAGCCGACCGACGATTCGTGGCGCCCCGATGGCCTGCACCTCGCCCTGCTGGCAGCGGTCGACGTCACCGATCGGTTCGTGGCGCCCTTGCTGCTGCAGGTCGGCAGCCGCTGATCCGAGGTGGCGGGTGCGACACCGGTCAGGTCACTCGGCCCAGGCGATGATGCCCATCTCGACCGGGCTGATGAGGTGGGGGTGCGATGGCATCGCCCGGACGGTGACGCCGTAGGGGCCGGCATCGCCGACCACGTACTCGGCCTGCCACGAGCCGTTCCCGGCCTGCGACAGATCGACCGGCGCAGGGTCGCCGACGAAGGCACCCTCGGAGTCGATGGGGCCGTGCAACGCCTGCACCTTCAGCCACGAGGCATCGAGTCCGTCGATCTCGACGGTGGCACGAACGGTTCTCACGTCGCCCTCGTGCGCCTGCGAGCCATCGGTGTCGACCGTCACCACCCGCACCGCAGGCCACGCAGTGCGTACGGCCTGTTTCCATGCCGCCAGTTCGCGTGCGCCGGCAGCGCCGTCGGCCAGGGCAGCGCGGGCGCTTGCCGCGGCCGGTTCGTAGAGCGCGGTCGTGTAGTCGCGCACCATTCGTGATGCGGTGACGAACGGGCCGAGGGTGCGCCAGTTGTGCTGCATCCTGTTCACCCAGCCGACCGGAACCCCATTGGGGTCGCGGTCGTGGAACAGGGGCACGATCTCGCGCTCGAGCAGACCGAACAGGCTGGTGGCCTCACGGGCGTCGCGTCGAGCGGGGTCGGGGTCGTCGTCCGCGGAGTTGATGGCCCAGCCGTTCTCACCGTCGAAGCATTCATCCCACCAGCCGTCGAGGATGCTGCAGTTCAGGGCGCCGTTCAGCGCGGCCTTCATGCCGCTCGTGCCGCACGCCTCCAGCGGTCGACGCGGGTTGTTCAGCCACACGTCGCACCCGTGGTACATCATCCGGGCGATCGCCATGTCGTAGTCGGGCACGAACACGAATCGGTGGTTCACGTCGAGTTGTCGGGCGAACAACTCGATGTCGCGGATCATGTCCTTGCCCGGTTGATCCTGTGGGTGGGCCTTCCCGGCGAACACGAACTGCACCGGCCGATCGGTCGACAGCAGCATCTGACGCAGACGTTCGGGCTGCGACAGCAGCAGGGTGGCGCGCTTGTAGGTGGCGAAGCGGCGGGCGAAGCCGATGGTGAGGGCCTTCGGGTCGAGCAGTGCGTCGCCGCAGCGGGTGCGCACGAACGCCACCAGTTCGGCCCTCGCCCTGGCGCGCGCCGCCCACACCTCGGCGGGGTCGAGATGGTCGACGCCCTTCCACGAGGCCGCGTCGGCGCCGTCCCACACCGGGCCCACGCTGCGGGCCAGCAGGGTTGCGACATGGTCGCCGACCCAGGTGTGGGCGTGCACCCCGTTGGTGATGGCGCCGATCGGCACCTCGTGCTCGGGCACGTCGGGCCACAGGTGGTTGAACATGCCGCGGCTTACCGCGCCGTGCAGCTGCGCCACGCCGTTGCTGCGGCCCCCGAGGCGCAGGCCCATCACCGCCATGTTGAACAGGTCGTCGGGCTCGGCCTCGCGCTGGCCGATGCGGACGAGGGCGTCGATGTCGATGCCCATCGACGTGGCGAAGTCGGCGAAGTAGGTGCGCACCAGGTCGAGCGGGAACTGGTCGATGCCCGCCGGCACGGGGGTGTGCGTGGTGAACACGCCCCCGGCCCGCACGGCCTCGACGGCAGCATCGAAGGGCACGTCCGCGGCCGCCATCTCGCGAATGCGTTCCAGTGACAGGAAGCCGGCGTGGCCCTCGTTGGTGTGGAACACCTGCGGTTGCAGGCCGAGGGCGCGGAGCGCACGCACACCGCCGATGCCGAGCACGATCTCCTGCCGCAGTCGGTGTTCCTTGTCGCCGCCGTAGAGGCGATCGGTGACCGCCGCACCGGCCTCGGAGTTGCCCTCCACGTTCGTGTCGAGCAGGTAGAGCGCGATGCGGCCGACGTCGACACGCCACACGCGCACGGCGACGCGATCAGCGGCGAGGTCGACGTGCACCTGCACGCCGGTGTCGGTGAGGGCCAAGCCGTGCGGGTCGAGCGCCGGATATCGCTCTTCCTGCATGCCATCGGCGTTCAGCCGTTGGCGGAAGTAGCCCTCGGCGTACAGCAGGCCCACGGCCACCAGCGGCAGGCCGAGGTCGCTGGCGGCCTTCAGGTGGTCGCCCGCCAACACGCCGAGCCCACCCGAGTACTGCGGCAAGGTCTCGGAGATGCCGAACTCGGGCGAGAAGTAGGCCACGAGCCCGAGCGGCGAACCGTCGCGAGTCTGGAACCACCTTGGTGCCTCGATCGCGTTGCGCAGTCGCTCGGCAGCGGCATCGACTGCCGAGACCACCGCGGCGTCGGCGGCCAACTGCTGCCAGCGTTCCTCGCTGATCGCGGCGAGCAGGCGCAACGGGTCGCGGCCGGTGCGACGCCACAGCACCGGGTCGAGTCGCTCGAACAGGGCCGTCGTATCGCGGTCCCATGTCCAGTGCAGGTTCCCGGCGAGGCCGCGAAGGGCCTGCAGCGGGGCCGGGATGGCCGGCACGACGTTGAACTGGCGAACGGAACGCATCGTACGGACGTTACTGGCTGGGGCGTGGCAGCGGCCCTGCAAATCGTTGCCCGTGCGCCACTCAGCGTCGGGCATGCACGTAGACGTCGGCCGTGGCTGCCGCGATGGCATCCCAGGTGTAGGTGCGTTCCAGCAGGGAGGCGGCGTTGTCGCGCAACCGGTCGGCGAGGTGCGGTTGGTGCAGCACGTCGGCCACCTTGTCGGCCAGGTCGTGCGGGTTGCCGGGCTCGAACATCAGGCCGGCCCCCGAGCCGTCGATGATCTCGGCCAGCCCACCCGTGCGGGCCACCACCAGCGGTGCACCGGCCGCCATGCCCTCGAGCGCCACGATGCCGAACGGTTCGTACAGCGACGGGATCACCACGCACGATGCGCGGTGCAACAGGTCGCGGAGTTCGTCGTCGGGCACGAAACCCGCCAGATGCACGATGTCGCCCACGCCCTCCATGTCGAGGTGCGTCTGCAACTCGGGCAGGTACGTGCCCCGTCCGGCGATCACGCACCGCACGCCCGGCACCCGGTGACGCAGCTCGCCCATCGCGCTCGCCAGTACCTGGAACCCCTTCTCGTACTGGATGCGACCCCATGCCACCACCAGCGGCTCGTGCGTGTCGCTCGGAGCGGCACTGCGCCACCGCTGTGCATCGACGCCGTTGGGCACGAGGTGCACCTTCTCGGGCGGCAGATCGAAGCCATCGATCACCTCCCGCACCATGAACCGACTGCAGGCGATCACCTCACGGGCCTGGTAGGTGAGCCACCACTCCACCGAGTTCACCTCGCCCGGCGCACCCATCGGCACATGCCCGCCATGGCGACCCCGCTCGGTGCCGTGCAGCGTGGCCACCAGGGGCACGGCGAACAACACCTTCACGGTGTCGGCGGCCCACGCCACCGTCCAGTCGTGGGCATGCACGACGTCCGGCTTCCAGTCGCCGAGCAGTGCGGCGCACTGCGCCAGTTGGTGGTTCGCGGATGCCTGTCGCGCCACCGGGTTGTCGTCGGGAAGCCACGGCAGCGAGGTGTCGGCTCGCAGCACACGGACGCCGTGCACCGTGGTGTCACCGGGTTCGTGCACCTCGGCGAGGCTGATCACCACCACCTCGTGGCCGGCCCGCACCAGCGCTGTCGCCAGTCCTTCGACGTGGGTGGCGACTCCGCCCACCGCCACCGGCGGGTACTCCCACGACAGCATCAACACGCGCACGGGCGGAAGGTAGCAGCCCACGGAACGGTGCCGACGGTGGGTGGGTGTCTACGCTCTGCGCCATGCTGTTGACGCCGCTCGACCTGCACCTGATCGGTGAGGGCACGCATCGGCGACTGTGGCAGGCCCTCGGCGCACACACCCTCGGTGATGCCGGCGTGAGATTCGCCGTCTGGGCGCCGAATGCCCGGGCCGTGCGTGTGGTGGGGGACTGGAACGGTTGGGGCGACGCCACGCCGATGGAGCCACAGGGCACATCGGGTGTCTGGGCCGTGGAGTGCGACGCGGCGCGCCCGGGCCACCGCTACAAGTACGCGGTCACCGACCCGGGTGGCAGCACCGTGCTGAAGGCGGACCCGATGGCGCGCGCCAGCGAGTGCCCGCCTGCCAATGCCAGCGTGGTGGCCGCCGACCCGCAGCACCTGTGGAACGACGACCAGTGGATGTCGGCCCGCGGCACAGTGCCGGGTTCGCCGCTGCGCATCTACGAATGCCATCTCGGCTCGTGGCGGCCGGGCATCGGCGGCTACCGCGAGATTGCCGTGGCACTGGCCGATCACGTCTCGGCGCTGGGCTTCACCCATGTGGAACTGATGCCGTTGGCCGAGCACCCCTTCGGTGGGTCGTGGGGCTATCAGGTGACCGGCTACTACTCGCCGACGGCCAGGTTCGGCACCCCCGACGACCTGCGGGCGTTCGTCGACACGATGCACCGGCGAGGCATCGGCGTGATCATGGACTGGGTGCCCGCCCACTTCCCGAAGGACGACTGGAGCCTGGCGCGCTTCGACGGCTCCGCCCTCTACGAACACGCGGACCCCCGGCAGGGCGAACACCCCGATTGGGGCACGCTGGTGTTCAACTACGGACGCACCGAGGTGCGCAACTTCCTGGTGGCCAACGCCCTGTACTGGTTGCACGAGTTCCACATCGATGGCCTGCGCGTGGATGCCGTGGCCAGCATGCTGTACCTCGACTACTCGAGGGGTGCCGGGCAGTGGGTGCCGAATCGCTTCGGTGGTCGCGAGAACCTCGATGCCATCGACTTCCTGCGCGAACTCACCTCCGTGGTTGCCGAGGAATGCCCCTCGGCACTGCTGGTGGCGGAGGAGAGCACGGCCTTTCCCCGCGTCACCGTGCCTGCGGCCGACGGCGGACTCGGCTTCACCCACAAGTGGAACATGGGCTGGATGCACGACACGCTCGGCTACATGCGCACCGACCCGGTGCACCGGAAGTGGCGCCACCGTGACCTCTCCTTCGGGTTGCTGTACGCCTTCAGCGAGCGCTTCGTGCTGCCGCTCAGCCACGACGAGGTGGTGCACGGCAAGGGAAGCCTGCTGGGCAAGATGCCGGGCGACGACTGGCGGCGATTCGCCAACCTGCGCGCGCTGTACGCGTGGATGTGGGCGCTGCCCGGTGCGCCGCTGCTGTTCATGGGCGCGGAGATCGCGTCGTTCGGCGAGTGGAACGAGGCAGCAGGACTGCCGTGGCATCTGCTCGACCACGCGCCCCATCGTGGTGTGCGCGACCTGTTGACCGAACTGAATCGCCGTGCCGTGCAGTGGCCCGCGCTGTACGAACGCGATCACGAGGCGACCGGTTTCCAGTGGCTCGATGCGGACGACGCCGATCACTCGGTGTTCTCGTTCCTGCGGTGGGGTCACGCCGGCGCCAGTGCGGTGGCGTGCATCGCGAACTTCACGCCCGTGCCGCGGCCCGGTATACGGGTGGGTCTGCCGTGGGCGGGGGAGTGGGAGCTGTTGCTCGACACCGACTCGCCGGCGTGGGGTGGCAGCGGCTTCGGCGGCTACAGCCTGGAGGGCACCGCCTTCAACGGTTCCGAACAGGTTCCGTGGCAGGGCCAGCCGGCCTCCGCCGTGTTCGACCTTCCGCCGTTGGCCGTGGTGTGGCTGGGGGCCCGGCGCCCGTGATCGACATCCGCCACGATGCCCGCATGCGTCAGGTGTTCAGCGCCTGCGTCACCCTCGGATTCGCCGTCGGCGTCTACGCGGTGTCGTTCGGGGTCAGCGCCGTCAGCGCGGGCGCCTCGGTGGCGCAGACCTGCGTGATGTCGCTGCTGATCTTCACCGGCGCCTCGCAGTTCTCGGCCGTCAGCGTGATCGGTTCCGGCGGGTCCCCGCTCGCGGCGTTCGGCGGTGCGGCCATCCTGGCGGCGCGCAACGGTGTGTACGGGTTGGCGATGGCGGCCACGTTCCGGGGCAGGCTCTCGACGCGTCTGGTGGCTGCGCAACTGACCATCGACGAGTCGACGGCGATGGCCGCTGCACAGGACGACCCGCAGCATCGCCGCGCAGCGTTCTGGATCACCGGCCTCAGCGTGTACCTGTTCTGGAACGTCGGCACCCTGATCGGTGCCCTGCTGGGCAAGGCGATCGACCCGCTCACCTTCGGCCTCGATGCGGCGTTCCCGGCCTCGTTCGTGGCGCTGCTCTTCCCGTTGCTGCGCGAGCGGGTGCCGGCCCGTGCGGCGGCCACCGGTGGGTTGGTGTGCCTGGTGCTGATCCCGTTCGTGCCGGTGGGAGTGCCCATCCTGTGCGCGACCGTGGGAGTGCTGTTCGGCCTGCCCGATCCCGAGCGGTCGGCCGCATGAGTTGGACACTGGTGCTGCTGCTGGCTGGAACGGCCTACGCGTTCAAGGTGCTGGGACTGGTGGTGGTGGGTGATCGTCGACTGCCCCCGGCGCTCGACCGTTGTCTGGCGCTGATCCCCGCCGCGCTGGTGGCCGCCATCATCATCCGGGGCACGTTCAGCGACGGCCAGCAACTGGTGCTCGACGCCCGTGGGGCAGGAGTGGCGACGGCGGTGGTGGCCGCGTGGCGGCGGTTGCCCCTGATCGCGGTGATCATCATCGGCGCCGCGGTCACCGCACTGGTGCGTGCCATCGCCTGACACGGCGGCGGGTCAGCGGGCTTCGACGAGTCGCTTCAGGTTGCGCAGGTTGCGGCGCCAGATGGGGCCGAGGGCGATCTTGCCGCCGACCCAGGCCCCGATCGGCCCGCCCATCCACCACGGGAACACGAGGTCCTCGGCCCAGGTGAAACGGGTACGACGGCCGAGGTCGATCGGTTCGAGGGTGAACCGGCCCGAACCGGTGACGAGGCCGGTGTGGCGCACGCCCATCACCCGACCGGCTTCCCATTCGGTGATCTCCATGCGGTCGACCAACTTGAACGGGCCGACCTTCGTGTCGCACAGGAACTCGGTACCGGTGCCGCGGGTCTGCTCGGTGGTGAAGCGAATGGCGACGGCGTCGTGCATCCAGTCGACGTGGTGTTCGACGGGTTCGACGACTTGCCACACGCGTTCGGGGGTGGCGTCGATCTCGACGCTGACGACGATGCCCATGCGTCAGGCCTGCACGGAGACCTTGCGCAGGTGTTCCGCGGCGGTCTCGGGCGGGATGATGTTGATCATCACACCGGTGCCGCGCTCGAAGCCGGCCGTGGTGACCAACTTCGGGAACAGGTGCACGTGCCAGTGGTAGGCGCCCGAGTAGTGGTGCGGCGCAGTGTGGAACACCAGGTTGTAGGCCACGTCACCGTGCACCTCGCGCAGCGCGAGCAGCGAATCGCGCACCGCCGTGCCCACGGCCTTCAGCGTCTGGTCGGTGCTGTCGGTCAGGTGCAGGTCGTGGCTGCGGGGAATGATCAGCAGTTCGTACGGGGCGCCCGCCCAGTAGGGGCTGACGGCCACGACATCGTCGTTCGAGAACAGCACGCGCTTGCCATCCACCAACTCCGCCTCGATGGTGGCGCAGAGGATGCAGCCGCCCTCGAACCGGGAGAACGCACGTTGCTCTTCGAGAATCTCGCCGGGCACGAACGGCAGACCCAGCAACTGGCCGTGAGGATGGGCCAGCGAGGCGCCTGCCTCGCGGCCGTGGTTGATGATGGCCTGGGTGTAGCGCACGTTGCGGGTGCCCGCGTGCTGCTGCAGCCTGCTGCTGAGCAGGCTCATGATGCGGCCGGCCTCGTCGTCGGAGATCAGGTGCATGCCGCTG
>JBJTXX010000147.1:0-7455 GCA_046082485.1 Actinomycetota bacterium | reverse complement strand
GCGCCGGCGGCCAGCATCGCCCTGAACTGCATCACCATCTTCGGCATGCTCACACCGAGTGCGCCGCGCAGGCGCCCCTCCCAGCCGTAGAGCGCGGCGAATGCGCCGTCGGTGCTGCCTGCGAACACGTGCACGTCGTCGCCGCCGTGGGCGCGGCCGACGAACTGGATGCGACTGTCGAACTGGTCGCTCCAGAAGAACGGCACCGACCGGTAGGGGGTCGGCTGCTCGCCCCGTGCGACCGCCAGCAGGTTGTGTGCGGCGGCCGCACCCTGCTCGGCGGCGTTCGTCCAGTGCTCGACGCGCATCTCGACGTCGTCGTGGCCCTCGAAGGCCAGGTTCGGCCACCGCGCACAGTCGCCCGCGGCGTAGACGCCGGGCACGCCGACGTTCAACGATGCGTCGCACACGATGCCGTCGCGTAGCGACAGGCCGCTGCCGTCGAGCCATTCGGTGGCGGGGCTGACCCCCACGCCGACCACCACCACGTCGGCGGGCACCACCGAGCCGTCGGCGAGGCGCACGCCGGTGACCGAGTGGCCGTCGCCCTCGATGCCCGCGACCTGCACGCCACAGCGCACGTCCACGCCGTTGCGCCCGTGCACCGACGCGACGGCCACACCCATCTCGGGGCCGAGACCGCGGATCATGGGCGCCGGCGCGCCCTCCAACACGGTGACCGTGCAGCCCCTCTGCCGTGCGGTCGCTGCGACTTCGAGGCCGATGAAGCCTGCCCCGATCACCACCACCCGGGCCGTTCCGTCGGCGATGAGGCCGCGCAGTTCCATCGACTGGTCGAGCGTGCGAACCTCCAACACGCCCCGCAGCGCGGGCTGACCGGGAAGCCTGCGCGGGGTGGCTCCGGTGGCGATGACCAAGCCGTCGTACTGCACGGTCGCACCGTCGGCGAGGGTGATGGTGCGGCCGTCGGTGCCGAGCCCTCTCGCCCGCACCCCGAGCCGCCACTGCAGGTCGAGCGATGCGAAGTCGTCGGGTTTGCGCAGCCGGATGCGATCGGCGTCCCACTCGCCGGCCAGCACCTTCTTCGACAACGGCGGGCGGTCGTAGGGCACCTCCGCCTCGTCGCCGACGAGCGTGATCGTGCCGGTGAAGCCGTCCTGCCGAAGGGTCTCGCACGCGCGCAGACCTGCCAGCGATGCACCGACCACCACGACGTGTGCGGGTTCTGCCATCAGTGCCTCACACCGTGCAGACGTCGCAGTGCACGTCGTCGATCGGCTGGCCCTTCACCAGGGCCATGACCCAGTCGACGAGCAGCGTGCCGTTCAGCGTCTCGGTGTAGAACTCGGGTCGGCTGAGCACGGTGTGCGAATCGCCCGGGCTGATGTAGCTGAACAACTCCACACCGCCGGCCTCGATCTGGGTCTCGTTCTCGTCGATCAACGACACCAGGTCGTCGGCGGGGATGCCGGCGAGCTGGCCGAAGAACACCTGTGTCTTGTCGAACGCGTAGTCGTGACGAGCGAACACGATGTCGGGTGCGTGCTTGCCGGCCTGCACGAACAAGCCCGGCAGGCTCCATTCCTCGACGGTCATGCCCTCGTTCACCGTCCAATCCGGCACTGCGTTCATCGTGCCCCAGAACTGGCCGATCACCGCGTTGATGCCGGGGATGTCGGGGTAGGCGCCGCTGCCGTCGGCGAGCACCTTGATCGTGGCGGCGGGGAACAGGTCGCGGCCGAGACCGGCGTAGAGCGGTGTGGGCACCGAGCCTGCGCTCTCGCCGGTGACGAACAGCTGCGTCGCGTTGGGGAACAGGTCCTTGGTGGCGTTCAGCGCCGTGGTGCCGTTCACGTAGCCCTTGTGCTCGATGATCGTGCCGTTGCCGTAGTCGGTGGTGGCGTTGCCGATGTGCACGTCGCCGGTGCAGTAGGGCACGAACACGACGCTCCAGTCGGCGAAAGGGTTGGCCGGGTTCTCGAAGTCGAAGATGCCTGTCTTCAGATCGGCGAGGTCGTCGTCGTGGCCCACCGTGCGCTTGAACGACTTGCTGTCGGGCCCGCAGGTGCTGGGGTCGAAGCACGCCCCGCCGCCCTCGAGGTAGAAGACCACCTTCGCGGGGTCACCCTTGTGCACGAAGAACTCGAACCCGCTGCCGTCACTGCACATGCAGTCGGCCGGGGCGGTGATGGCATCCCACACCTTCGCCGCCGCTGCGGTGGTGTGGGCAGCGTTGGTGGGGGCCTCGGTCACCGGCGCAGCGGTGGCCGTGGTCTCGGTGGCGACCGGTGCAGTCCCCACATCGACCTTGGCCTGTGAGTCGGAGCAAGCAGCGATCGGCGCCAGCACGGCCATCGCGATCAGACAGGAGCGCAGTCTCGACATGGAGGCAGGCTATCCGTGGTGCTGCGTCGGGGTAGGTTGACGCCGTGAACTGGGAGCAACTCGAACAGGGTGTGGAGCTGCCGTTCCACCCCGACCTGAAGGTGCCGGCACTCACCGAGGTGCTGCTGCCGGTGCCGATGCCCGAACCCGTCGCCGATATCGAGCAGGCGGCGCGCACGAACGTGGTGCAGCGGTTCGCGCACGAGGTGACACCCGGGATGACGGTGGCCGTGGGCGGCGGCAGCCGGGGCCTGACCGGCCGGGTGCCGCTGCTGCGCGGGGTGATCGCCGGCCTGCGCGAACTCGGCGCGGAGCCCTTCGTGGTGCCAGCCATGGGCAGCCATGGCGGTGCCACGGCGGATGGTCAACGGGCGATGCTCGAGTCACTCGGCATGACTGAGGACGCGCTGGGAGCGCAGATCCGGGCGACGATGGAAACCGTCGAGGTCGCCCGCACGGCCGGTGGCATGCCGCTGTACCTCGACCGGCACGCCGCCGGTGCCGACCGCATCCTCCCGGTGAACCGGGTGAAGCCGCACACGTGTTTCAAGGGGCCCATCGAGAGCGGCCCCACGAAGATGGCCGTCGTGGGTTTCGGCAAGCAACCGGGCGCTGCGCAGATCCATGCCTGTGGCCCGGTGGAGATGCGCAACCGCATCCTCGACGGCATCGAGGCGTTGCGTGCCTCGGGCCGATTGCTGGGCGGCGTCGGCACGGTCGAATCGGCGGGAGGCGAGGTGGTGCGCGTGCAGGCGTTCGACTCGCGAGAGATCGGCGCCGAACCCGAACGCGAACTCACCGACTACGCACGCGCCCTGGTGCCGCCGCTGCCGTTCCCGCAGATCGACGTGCTGATCGTGGAGAAGGGCGGCAAGGACATCAGCGGCACGACGATGGACCCGAACGTCACCGGCCGGTTCTGGGTGCATGACCTCGACGACCTCGGCAGCCCCGACGTGAGCACCATCGTGCTGCTCGACATCACGCCGGTGTCGGGCGGCAATGTGCTGGGAATCGGTTTCGCCGACTTCATCCCGTCGTCGGTGGCCACGCGCATCGACTGGAAGAAGACGTACATCAACTGTTTCACGGCGGGCATCGCCGGTGTGCGCCGCAGCCGGATGCCCATGGTGCTGCCCAGCGAGGACGACTGCATCAAGGCTGCCCTCAGCATGTGTGGCCGGGCGTTCGACCAACCCAAGCGCGTCGTGCGCATCGAGAGCACCCTGCACCTCACTCGTTGCTGGGTCAGCGACCAGTTGCTCGGCGAGCTGCCTGCCGGCGCAAGGGTGGTCGAGTAGGCGATGAGCGAGGTGCTGACCGACACCCTGGTGGAGGCGCTTCGCTCGATCGTGGGCGATGCCAACGTGCTCGTCGACGACGACATGCGCGCGGGCCACGAGATCGACTGGCTGGGGAAGTACGGCGGTGTGTCGCGTTGCGTCGTGCGCCCGGGCACGGCCGACGTGACCGCCGACGTGGTGCGCCTCTGTGCGCAGGCGGGCGTGGCCATCGTGCCGCAGGGCGGGAACACCGGTCTGGTGGGCGGCAGCGTGCCCCGCGGCGGCGAGGTGGTGCTGTCGACTCGCCGACTCGCCTCGTTGGGCACGGTCGACACCGCTGCTATGCAGGTCACCGTCGGGGCCGGCGTGACCATCGAGCAACTGCAGCAGCACGCACGCGCCGCGGGTCTGGACTTCGCGGTCGACTGGAGCGCGCGTGCCTCGGCAACGGTCGGCGGCGCGGTGAACACCAACGCAGGCGGTTCGCGCGTGGTGCGCTTCGGCACGATGCGCGCCCAGGTGGCCGGTGTGCAGGCGGTGCTCGCCGATGGCTCGCTGGTGACCCAACTCGACGGCCTGCCGAAGGAGACCGCCGGGCCGCCGCTGCACACGATGCTGGTGGGCAGCGAGGGCACGCTGGCCGTGGTCACCGCCGTCCGGCTGCGACTGGTGCCGTGGTACCGACAGACCGCTGCCGCGCTGGTGGCGTGCGGTTCCATCGCCGAGGCGGTGGAACTGCTGGCCGACCTGCGCGGCCTTCCCTCGCTGGACGCGGTGGAGCTGATGCTGCCGACCGCCGTGCAGTTGGCCTGCGAACACCTCGGCATCGCGCCGCCCATCCCGCTCGACGGTGCTGCAGCGTTCGTGATGGTCGACTGCGCTGCTCACACCGACCCCACCGACGAGTTGGCAAGGGTGCTGAGCAGCCACCACGGTGTGCTGGCCCTCGGCCACAAACGGGATCAGCTGTACAACATCCGCGACCACATCACGATCGCCATCGGCACCAAGGGCGTGCCCTCGAAGATGGACATCGCGGTGCCGGTCGATCGCCTGCCCGAACTGATCGATCGGGTGCACGCGGTGGTGGACCCGATCGATGGTGCGCTGCTGGTGATGTTCGGTCACCTCGCGGAGGGCAACGTGCACGTGAACGTGCTCGATGCCGGCGAGCACGCGGCACACGTCACCGAGGCGGTGCTGTCGACTGCACTGGAACTCGGGGGCACCATCAGCGCGGAGCACGGCATCGGCATCGCCAAGGCTGCGTGGATGGAGCGGTTGAAGGGGCAGGCGGCCGTGGCTGCGATGCGTGCGGTGAAGCAGGCGCTCGACCCCGAGGGCATCCTCAACCCGGGCGTGCTGCTGCCCCGCTGAGCGCTCGGGGGCTGCGGCCGTTCAGGCCCGACGGGCCTCGGCGGCGTCGAGTTGGGCGCGTGTGAGCAGTGCGTGCATCTGCAGCCCCGCAGCGGTGAGCGCGGCTCCCTGATCGGGGCTGCGGTCGATGACGCACAGCACGTGTTCCACCTGGGCGCCGAGGCTGCGCAGGTCCTCGGTGCTGATCACGACCTGACCTCCGGTGGTGATGACGTCCTCGATCACCGTCACCCGCCTGCCGGCGATGTCGGCGCCCTCGGCGAGGCGGGCGGTGCCGTATTCCTTGGCCTTCTTGCGAACGAACGCGGCGGGAATGCCGGTGCGCATGCTGAGGGCCGTGACGATGGGGATGCCACCCATCTCGAGGCCGGCGATCACCTCGGTGCCCTCGGGCACCATCGGCGCGAGCGCCTCGGCGATGTCGGCCAGCAGATCGGGCACGGCCTCGAAGCGGTACTTGTCGAAGTACTCGGTGGCGATCTGGCCGGAACGAAGGGTGAAGGTGCCGGTGAGACGCGAGACGGCGTTGACCCGGTCGGCGAGGTCGTCGAGCTGCATGGCGGTCATTCTTGCCGGTCCCGCGCGTCGCGCATCAACACTTCCTGGGCGACGGTGGCCACGTGTGAGCCATCCTCGGAGAACACGTGTCCCACGCCGAGCCCACGCGCCCCGACGAAGCCGTGGCAGGTGAAGTCGTACAGGTGCCAGTCGTCGGCCCGCACCGGCCGGTGGAACCAGATGGTGTGGTCGAGGCTCGCCGTGAACGTGATGCCCTCCTGGTGGGCGAACTCGGGGTGTGCGCGTCGCACCGTGTCGGCCGGCATGTCGTCGCTCATGTAGGCGAGCCAGCAGCGATGCAACAACTGGTCGGCGGCGAGTGGCGTGGTGACCCGCATCCACGCCGCACTGCGCCCACTGCCGCTGCGGTCGTCGCTGTCGAGAGCAGTGCGTGGCACGTCTCGTCGATCGAAGGCGGTCGACCATGCCTCGCTGGTGAGTTCCACTGGTCTCGGCAGCGTGGCATCGAGTTGCACGCTCTGCACATTCTCGGTGTGTTCCGGGCGATGGAACGATGCCTCCAGGTTCAGGATTGCCCCGATCGCCTGCCGGGCCACGACACGGCGGGTGGAGAACGAACGACCGTTGCGAATGCGGTCCACCTCGAATCGGATGGGTTCGGTGTGATCACCACGCCGGATGAAATAGGCGCGCAGCGAGTGAACTTCCTGTTCCTCATCGACCGTTGCAGCCGCGGAGCGCAGCGCCTGCGCCACGATCTGTCCACCATAGAGGCCGCCCCATGGGTATCGGGGTCCTATTCCCACGAACGTGTCCGGTCCGTGTGGCTCGAGATCGAAGAGTTTGGTCACATTCATTGGAGACAATTCACCCCTTGTGAACATCCAGACGTCGCAATACCCTTGTCGGCATGGCAGCCAAGAGGAACAAGGGAACGATGAGCGATGGCCACAAAGCGGCCCTCGCCGTCGGCAGGAGTGAGGGGCGCATCGTCCGCACCTACCTGGAGGCATTGCGGGCAAACAAGCCGCGACCGGGGCGCAAGCGCACTGCCGAAACCGTGGCCCAACGACTGCAGGCAGTCGAGAAAGAATTGTTCGATGCGGATCCGTTGAACGAATTGATTCTGGTGCAGGAACGCATCGACCTGCAGGCCGAGTTGGAAGCGTTCGCGCAGCGTCTCGACGTGAAGGATTTCGAGGCCGAGTTCATCCGCGTCGCAAAGAGTTACGGCACCCGCAAGCGTGTCACGTATGCCGCATGGCGCGAGGTCGGCGTCAGTCCGGCGGTGTTGAAGGCGGCCGGCATCGGCCGCGCCGACTGAGCGCTGCACCGCAGCGGCGGTCAACTGGCGAGCCCGTCTCTGGCCAGTCCGTCCAGCGCGTCGACCGCCAACCCCGCCAGTCGCACGCTGCGCTCGAGGTCGAAGGCCTCGTCGAGCACTGCTGCCGACACGGTCACCCGCGGGTCGGCCTCGAGCAGCGAACGGAACGAGGTGTCGTCCTCCCAGGAACTGGCTGCGGCCTCCTGCACGATCCGGTAGGCGTCGTCGCGGCTCATGCCGGCACGCACCAACGCCAGCAGCACCGGCTGGCTGAACACCAGACCGTGGCTGGTCCAGAGGTTCGCCAGCATCCGCAGCGGGAACACCTGCAGACCGTCGAGCAGGCGGGCGGTGCGGCGCAGCACGTAGAAGGCGAGCAGTGCGCTGTCGGGCAGCACGATGCGTTCGACCGAACTGTGTGAGATGTCGCGTTCGTGCCAGAGGGCAACATCCTGCAGCCCCGCTTGGAGATTGCCGCGTAGCACCCGGCTCAGCCCGCTGATCGTCTCCGCGCTGATCGGGTTGCGCTTGTGGGGCATCGCGCTCGACCCCTTCTGACCGGGGGCGAACCCCTCTTGCACCTCAGCGACCTCGGTGCGCTGGAGG